>NZ_JACDWU010000125.1:0-14286 GCF_016464045.1 Pseudoalteromonas sp. bablab_jr011
AGAGTAGCGTTGCCATAGCAGTTTCGCTCGCGCGGAGAAAATTGCGATACTGAGAAAAAATCGATCGCAACCATCTTAAATGGTTTCAAACTAAGAACATACCCAAGACAATTTATTAAAAATTAGTTTTTACACAGTCTGGGCACAAAACAGCCCTTCAGCTCTAACGCATTTTTGTCCACAATTTAGTTGCAAAGAATATGGTAAAGATCTCAGCGTGGGTTGATTTGGATTTGATATTTTAATTAATAGAATATTTATTTTTAGTTACGCTTAATCTTTAATCTGTAACTTTATGCAACCTTATACTTCAATCTTATGCAAAGTTATACTTCACTTGCGCCGCTGTGGCTCAATAAAACCGAGTTTGGCTATGTCAACTTATACTTCAAACAACATGGGTTGTTGTTTGAAGTAAAAGATGACATAAATTGAAAGTATAAAGTGACATGGCTTTGTACTTAACTAATTAGTACCTAAATAAGTAGTACTCAACTCATTCACATGTACAGAAAAAATAAAACACCGCCTGTTAAATCCTCAAGTAAGTTATAAACAAAAAATAAATCTAGCTGTTTAGTTGAATCTGCTTTCGATGAGTATAAAAATCCCTCCTAATTCACCTTATGTGGAGTGGTTTATTAACTCTTTGATGCGGCATAAATAAGAAACAAGCTATCTTGGGTGAAACGAATAGCTCAGGTTTAATAATTACAGACAATAAGTATGGCCCATTTGGTGAGCCGATTAATACATGCTCTGAATCGTCCCCTTTGTTTGCTTCAACCTCAGTTGTTTATAGCTCTTAAACGCACGTTATTTTTTTAAAACGGTCACTTAAGATTATCGTTTTTATCCTCGATATTTAATTTTAATAACATACATAAGGTTATTTTAAGTTTAATAAATTACAGTTAAGTGCAAGCAAAGTAGTAAGCAAGAAAGTAGTAAAAAAAAAAAGTTAAAAGTAACTCATTTTATGTTTTAGAACATGAAAATAAGGATGAGTATACGCTAGGCTAATTCTGCACATTTATTACGCATAAAAAGAGCACTTATCTGAATGCGTTTTTTACAAAAGAGGCATTATGAATTTTAAAAATACAACAACTCATTACAATACAGTCTCTATTGCCTTGCACTGGCTAATGTTTATATTAATTGTCACTGTTTTTGGCAGTATTGAACTACGTGAGTTATTTGAAAAAGGCACTGAAACCCGTGATGCCTTTAAAATGTGGCATTTTATGTTGGGTTTATCGGTTTTAGTTTTAGTCTGTGTGAGGGTAATTGTGCGTTTGGCGAGTGGCTCGTTACCTGCTATTCAGCCTGAACCTGCAAAGTGGCAAAGCACCCTCGCTAAATGTGTACACGTTTTGCTGTATGTCTTTATGTTTACTATGCCGATAGCGGGTTGGTTAATATTGAGTATGGCAGGTAAACCTGTGCCATTTTTTGGTGTAGAGCTCCCCCCATTAGCAAGTGAAAACAAAGAGCTTGGTAAAACCATAAAAGAAATACACGAAACAGCAGGTGAGGTTGGGTATTACTTAATAGGCTTACATGCTACGGCTGCATTATTTCACCATTACGTTTTGGCAGATAACACTTTTAAACGTATGTTGTTTTCTAAAAAATAAACACATTACAAAAGCCAAAATGGTGGAGCTTTAAGGTCTGGTATCACAATTATCAAGGTCTGTTCATGCGTGTGAGCTTAATTTAACGACGCAATAAGTCGTTTAAGTCGGCCCGTTGGCTCGCTCTACATTGCCAACGTTTACAAATTATAGTTGGCCTTTTTAGTCACTTTATCGTTATTTTATTGCGAAACCGCTGTGCTTTAATTTGTTTTTAGCACGGCTAAATCAGCGATGCATAACAGCCAAGCCATAACAGCCAAGCTATGGCAACCAAGTTTTAAAGAGCGAAACTTATTTTATCAACACCTTGTTTTTGAGCCTTAAAACAGCCCTCTTAATTAAGAGAGCTGTTATGTACCTAAGGTCATTATTTTTCTAATACCTTAAACCCCCAAGCGGGCAAACTTAACATTGTGTCGTTGGTAAAGTTAACCGTTTTCCCCGATAGCGCCTCTTTATATTCACCGATAAATAATGGTTCTTTAAAGTTCACTGTTTGCGGTTCTTTGGATAGGTTAAATACTGCAAAGACTTTATCATCGCCTTTTGCGCGTACAAAGCTAAGAACGTGTTTTGGAGCCGTGTTTGGTACGTGTACCATACGCCCACCAAATTGGCCATTCCACAGCGCTTCGTTACGATGTTTGAGTGCAAATAGTGATTTATATAAATCACCGATTGGGTGGGGTTGCCACTTAATCGGATCGCGTTCAAAAAAGGCGAGTCGTTTATCGTTTCCTGCTTCTTGACCGTTATAAATCATTGGGAAACCTTCACCTACGACCGATAACGTAATGACCGCTTCAAGTGCGTCACCGTAGGTTTCAAACATAGTCCCTTCCCATGCATTCGAGTCGTGATTGGCAACCCCTACAAGCCTATAAGCCTCTACAGGGAATGCGCTTTCGTTCCAAGAATAGTAAACAAACAGAGCGCTGACATCGGCATGGCCATTAACTATTTTGTGCATGTGTTCTGACCATGACCACGCATAGGTCATATCAAAGGCTTCAGCGTGTAAATCACGAGATTCCCATTCTGCTAGCATTAATACGGGTTTTATTTCATCGAGTTCGCGACGTACATTATTCCAAAAATCAACGGGAACGAAACCGGCTACGTCACAACGATAGCCATCTACACCGACTTCTTTTACCCAGAACTTCATAGACTCTGTCATGTATTCACGCAGCGCAGGTTTTGAGTAATCGAAGTCGATTATGTCAGACCAATCCCACCAAGGCGTTGGTCTAAATTGTCCTTGGTAGTCACGCTCGTACCAATCAGGGTGCTCATAGCGCAGCCAGTTATCCCATGCACTGTGATTCGCCACCCAATCTAAAATAACGTACATGCCCATGTTATGCGCTTCACTTACAAAGGTTTTTAAGTCATCAAGGCTGCCCAGTTCAGGGTTTACTTTTCTGTAGTCTTTGACTGAATATGGGCTGCCGAGAGTGCCTTTACGGTTTTCTTCGCCAATTGGGTGTACGGGCATTAACCAGATTATGTCGACACCTAACTCTTTTAAACGAGGTAACTGCTTTTTAGCTGCGTTAAAGGTGCCTTCGGGCGTAAATTGACGGGTGTTTAGTTGATACATTACCGCATTTTTTGACCAGTCGGGGTGAGTGATCTTTACATAGGGCTTTGGCTCGTAAACATGGGATGTTGACGTGGTTTGCGTACAGGCAGTGAGCACACACAGTGTGAGTATTAGTAAACTTTTTTGCAGAAATGAATTCATGTGATTCCTTAAACACAGTTGAATAACAGCATGTGATTAAAATATATACTTCAAATCGCGGTGCAACAATAAAGTGCATACGTATTCACTTTTAATTTACATAATCGATTAAGTGATATACTTGCTGTGTATTCGTAGTTATTTTTTGATGTTTTCTGGAATGGTTAAGTTTATTTAGGGGTGCCTTTATCAATAAACAAAACGGCTAGTATCAATAAATAAAACGGCTAGCTAATATTAAGTACTGCTAGCCGTTATGTGATCTTGGGAAATCAAGCAGAGATGAAAAATGCAGATTTATTGGGATCCCAGCTGACGAGCTGTTTGATTTCAAGCTCTTTAATAATGGTTAATAATTCAAACTCGCTCAGGTAGCAATCTTGTTTGAGTTTTTCCAGTGAAATTTCTTTGTTACGGCTACGAAGTTTAGAGGCCAACATAATACGGTAAATTAATTTTGATTTACGGCTCATAACATTCTCCCTCCTTATTTTTTTATGCAATGACACTGCTTATTGAGAGTGTTTTACTGTTTTGGATTAAAGCATGGGTTGAATGACTATGGCTCATCATTTTTATCTCGTCAATTTATGTCTAAATGTTAATGCGTCAGTGGTAAAAAACGTTCAAAAACCTGTTTTATATTCGCAAAATAATGCATTGAAAAATAAGCTGTTATTTATCTAAAAACAGTAATAGGTAGGCTGCATATTTAATTGAATTAACTAATAATCTTAGTATCTCATTGTTTTAGTTTAATTTTTTACTAAAAGATTTGTTCAATGCGTTTTGTGTATTTAATGGCTATGTGTTTAGTGAATGGCATACAGAGTAAGCTAGCAAGCGTTTTAAAAGAGGCGGTTGCAACTATGTTATCGGGCACTTTTTAAGGCTGATAAAACGCTTTTTGTAATCGAACAAAAAGTTAAAGTTTATGTTTAGGTATTTATACATTACGGCGAGCACAGAGAGCGAAAGCCGATAAGTGCCGGTACTATGGTGACAACGGCCCTTGCAATCAGTTTTCTGTGTACTGTATTTACTGAGTTATGAGTTAAGCATACTCTTTTTAGGAGGGGTGTATACCCACTGTCTCATCAGCACTTTTTGGTTACCCAATAACAGCAACCCGAGCGCGAATTTCTCTGTTTTAGGCGTTATAAATGCGTATTCATCAGGGGGCGTTAAGCGATATAGCCTTTTCTCGTTTTCTATAACGTTGATTAATGGATAAAAAATAATGTGGCAAAAATTCAGCTAAACACTTTTAGTCCCTTTTATAGAATTTTATATTTTCAAAAAATTAAATATAAAGAATAAAATATCTTGATTTTAAAGTTTATTACGAATATTGTAGCCGCAATGTAACAATCAAGTTGTTACCGTTTGTTGTTCTAAAGAGCATTTATGTAGTTTGTAGTCACAAAATCTCTCACTTTATAAAAAACGATAGGGTTACAGTTTCATGAATAAAAAATTCTCTGCGTTAGCTATTTGTATTAAAAAAGCGCTCGTTCAATCACTTGTTTTAGGGGCTTCAGCATCGGTTTTCGCAGCCGATGAACAAGCTGATAAAAAGAAAGTCACCAAAGAAGACATTGAACAAATAGAAGTTCGTGGCTATGCGGCTTCCGTTGAAAAAAGTATCAATATGAAGCGCTTTTCAAATAGCGTAGTTGATGCTGTGTCTGCAGAAGACATCGGTAAGTTTCCAGATCAAACGGTCGCAGACGCACTTCAGCGTATTCCAGGTGTTCAGGTTGAAAAAGACTTGGGTGGCGAAAGCGACAGAGTAAGTATCCGTGGTACTGCACCTCATTTAAATATTACGTTGTTGAACGGGCAAAACGTGGCATCAGCGACAGCTTCAGCCTCAATTACGCGCCCATCACGAGGTTTTAACTATTCGTTATTACCTGCAGAGCTTGTTGATACGCTTGAAGTATATAAATCGGCTGAAGCTGACATTGACGAAGGCTCAATTGGTGGAACCGTTGTTGTTAAAACACGTAAGCCGTTGGATAGCGAGGCAAATTATGCCGCGTTATCAGTAAAGGCTTTCCATTTTGAAAATGCTGATGAAATAAAACCGTATTTATCGGGTTTATACTCGTGGAAAAATGAAGCACAAGACTTTGGCTTCAATGTGGGTTTTATTCACAAAGAAACAGCGACGCAACGTGACAGTAAAGAAGTACGTTTTGGCTACCGTAGTACTGATGCAAACCAAGACGGCAATGCTGAGTTTTATCCGGGTGCTGTGGGTTACAACCGTTATGCAAGTGACAGTGATTTAGACACCGCAACCGTGACGCTGCAATATGCTGCAAACGATAATCTGGATTTTGTATTTAACAATTTATATTCATCGTCGGAGCACAAGTCGTTTGGCACTTACTCCAGTGGTTTTATTTTACAAAACATCAGTAATGTAGAAAATCCTGTTATTGTTGATGGTACGTTAGTGGCGGGTGATTTACCGGCTCATAATAATTTAGGTTATTACGGTAATGCAGGTTACGAGGGCGAATTTAAGACTCAAGCGCATGATTTAAAAGTAACTTACAAAGCTGAAAATTACACCGTAACGGGGCAATTAGGTTACAGCAAAGCGGATGGTGAGGTCAGCGATGTGTATTCAGAATATTATGCTAATACAGGTGCCTCATTTACACTTGAAAATGGTACACCCGATGTCACTTTATCAGCGGACTTAAGTCCACAAGATTACCGCTTAGACTATAACCATAAAAACGATATTTTTAATGACTCAAAAGAAATTTATGGTCAATTAGACGTTGAATATTTACTTGATGGTGGTTTTTTTACCGCTATCAAAGCGGGTGTTAAGTACAGAGAGCACTCAAAAGCAGCCAGTTTAATGAAAGCTAATTACCCTAAAGTGTCAGCAGACGGTGAAACTTATCACTTGGGTATGTTTGCAAGCGACTCGGCCTCTGACTTTATGGGCGAGGGGGCAAATGCAATTTTATGGCAGTTTGATAACGCTAAGTACGCCGATTGGATTTCATCAACCACGCCGACTAGTGGCCCATACGAGCACTTAGATTACACCTTTGATTTAGAAGAGACCGTGACCGCTGGGTATGTAAAGGCTGTGTTCGATTACAATAAATGGCGCGGTAACATGGGTGTTCGAGCGGTGAAAACTGAGCTTGATTCGCGTTCAGTTGAGTACACAGGTCGCAGCTTTGCACCTGAAAATATTCAAGATGTCGAAAGCACAAATAGTTACGATGACTTTTTACCGAGTGTAAATATTAATTATGATTTAGCCGATGATGTTGTTGTGCGTTTTGCTGCGGCAAAAGTGATGTCTCGCCCTGATTATGACTTTTTATCTGCACGCAAAAGTGGTTACTGTGCAGCTGCCACAGGGTGTAAAGGCACCGAAGGGAATCCTTATTTAAAACCATATCGTGCGACTCAATATGACCTTTCGGCAGAGTGGTACTTTAATGAATCGTCAATTCTATCATTTGCTTACTTCTACAAAGATATCGACTCGTATATTACCAATGCGACTGTTGAAAAACAGTGGACATGGACAGACCCAGATACCGGTATTGAAGAAGTGCGTGATTTCTTAGTGACGCAGCCACAAAATGGTTTAGGTGGCGAAAATGCGGGCTTCGAAGTGAACTATACTCAAAAACTACCGTATGGTTTTGGTATTCAAACAAACTATACCTATTCTGATGCTGAGCTTGAGCAAACCGCTGAGCAAAAAGAAGCAGGTGAAGAAGCCGTATTACCAAATAACTCTGAAGATACGTTTAATGCCACGGTTTATTACGAAAACAGCGCATTCTCTGCACGTGTTTCATACACTTATCGCTCTGAGTACTTCTACACAAACTACTTAGGTTTAAACCAGTATAAAGATGGCTTTGGTCAATATGATTTGAACATGAGTTACAACGTGACAGAAAATCTTAATCTTATTTTCCAAGCGATTAACCTCACAAACGAAGAGCAAAAAGCGACGTCGGGTAACAGCACAGGTATGCCCGATAACAATCGTCCGTTGGCTATTCATGACTACGGTCGCCGTTTCTTACTGGGCGCACAAATGAAATTCTAATCAGATTGATTCGACGTTTACTCATTTAATTAAGGCACAGCATATTTATGCTGTGCCTTTTTAATAAGAGGTTAGCTATGCATTTTAAAAATTTACTTATCTTGTTGATGTTTTCTGGTTTGATTGGATGTAGCTTTTTGCCCAGTTCTGAGCCGAGTAGTGCTGAAAAGCAGATGCTTGGCAAAATTCACCAACAGGTCGTCGCGCGAGAATTTCGCGCAGCGTGGGTTGCGACAGTGGCCAATATAAATTGGCCCCTGGAGCCGGGGTTACCTGTTGCAGAGCAAAAAGAACACGCAATTAGAATACTGGATACGCTGCAACAACATAATTTTAATACGGTGATTTTTCAGGTGAGGCCCCAAGCTGATGCCCTTTATCAAAGTAGTTATGAGCCGTGGTCTTACTATTTAACGAAAGAGCAGGGAAAAGCCCCAGAGCCTTATTATGATCCCTTACAATTTTGGATAGAAAACGCGCATAAACGTGGCTTAAAGCTTCACGCATGGATCAATCCATATCGAGCACATCATCATGTAGGCGGGCCATTATCGTCGCAGTCGGTCGTGAATACCCAGCCTGATAAGGTGGTTAAATTAAAAAATGGTACTTTTTGGTTTTTGCCGACAGATAAAGATGTGGTCACTCATACATTAAATACATTAACAGAGCTGGTAACGCGCTATGATTTAGATGGCATTCATTATGATGATTACTTTTACCCGTATCCATCGTATAACGAAGGAGACGATTTTCCAGATGCTGAGCAATATCAGGCATATATTCAAGCAGGTGGGACGCTTAGTGTGCCAGACTGGCGACGCAATGCGGTGAACACATTTGTGCAGCGTCTTTACAGTACGGTGAAAGAAATTAAACCACATGTGTTAGTCGGGATCAGCCCATTCGGTATATACAGACCAACACAGCCTAGTACCATTCGTGGCATGGATCAGTACGAAACGCTTTTTGCAGATGCCAAGTTATGGCTAAACGAAGGGTGGTTAGATTACTTTTCACCTCAGCTTTATTGGCCAATAAACCAATACGCACAAAGCTACCCGCTCTTATTAAGCTGGTGGCAGTCACAAAACACGCAAGGTCGTCATTTATGGCCGGGTATTAATGCGCTGCGATCATTCGACGAAGCAGGTGTTAATGAAGTGGTTAATCAAATAATGATCAACCGTGGATTTTTGACTGCATCGCCAGGGACCGTTTTTTGGAATGTTGCCGCACTGGATGGTAGCCAATTAATGCGTGACGTCATTGCAGATGGCGTATTTCAGCATCAAGCTTTAATTCCTGAAACGCCTTGGATAGACATGCCCGCTCTATCACCGTTTAAACTTGAGTATCAACAACAGGCTGAATCTATAGTGTTACGCTGGCAACATACAACCCCCGAACACGTCGCGCACAGCTTAGTGTACACGCAATATGGTGATGATTGGCACTATCAAATTTACACGCCTGATGTTAATTGGCTTAAGGTCAATAAAACAAAAGAGGGGCAGTCGCTCAATGCTGTAAAAGTGATTGCGGTCGATAGGCTAGGAAATCAAAGCCCTGCCACAGAAATCGCCTTCAAGTAGAGTCTGTACGCTGTATCCCTTTATCTGTTACGCTTATGAAAATCAATAAAATAGGCATCAGAGTGAACGCAATTAAGGTATTTGCAGTATTGCTGCTGGGATGTATTTTTTCGACAAAAAATATGGCCGCAACTCAACATATAAATCTTGTTAAGCCAGTGGTTGCGGCATTTAAAGCGGGTGATAAAGACACCATCGCAGAGCGTGTTCATTATCCGCTAAAGCGTAAAGCCCCCTTAGAAGCTATTAAAAACAAGCACATGCTGATAGCGCGCTTTGATGAGGTTTTTGATAAAGCGTTCGTTGAAAAAATCACGACCTCCAATATTCGCCACGATTGGCAAATGATGGGCTGGCGAGGCATTATGTTTGACTCGGGTAAATTGTGGCTTGATTTTGATGGTTCAATTTGGGCTGTTCCCTATGAATCAGAAGCAGAAAAAACACGGCGTGAAGCGCTTATTGCAAAGCAAAAACAACGCCTGCATGAAAGTCTTCGCGAATTTACACAGCCGATACTAACTTGGAAGACAAAAAAGCATTTAATTCGTATTGATGAATTGGCAGAAAATCAATACCGCTATGCAGCATGGGACATCACGCAAACAATGGCGGATGAACCACGCATTGTGATAACAGGGGGCACGTTAAGCTTTGATGGCAGTGGCGGTAACCATTTTTATACGTTTATAAATAACGGCTACCGCTATGTGTGTCATGTTATTGTGCTAGGTACTGAGCAATCACCAGCGGGGCAATTAGAAGTATTTAAAAATGGTGCACAGGTTTTGTCTGAGCCTGCTTTGGATTTTTAGGTGTTTTTGCTTATTTTGCACTACGCTTACTCTTTTAAAGGAGTAAGTTATGAGTACAAAATTTTGGGTTTTAAGAGCCATTAGAGTTTTCACGCTGGTGGCTATTTTATTATTTATGGTAGAAATCCTTAAAGGTCACGACACACAAAGTGCATTAAGTTTTGCGTTACTTTGGTCATTTATTGCAACGGCAATTTTTATCGCAACCCGTTTATATCACTCATCAAAAGGGCGACATTGTGCATTGTGTAATGACACCCCAGATGATAAAAAAGCGAATTAACCTAGGCTGTTAACAAATACACCGCCCCATACCAGCGCACAAATCGTGAGAGCAATAAGTACAGCTGCTGACCCCAAGTCTTTAGCTAGGCCTGATAACGGATGAATTTCAAGGCCTATGCGGTCTATTGCAGCTTCAATTGCCGTATTGACCACTTCAGCAAACATCACAAATAACACAGAGATAAGCAGCATGATTTTCTCATACAGGGTAATTTGCCAGACAAAAACCACGGCTATGGCAAGGACTAACAGTATCAGCTCTTGTTTAAAAGCAGACTCATGCTTTGCTAACCACGTGAATGCACGTTGGGAATTTTTAAATGCTAGGCGAATACGTTTAATGCCTATAGGTTTGTTAGTGCTATCAAATTGCATCGTATGAAATCTCTATTTCGTTAGCTTTGTTTTGAGCAAGCATAAAAAATGTCTTGCTCAGGGTTATATTTAATACTTCCGACATGAGTTAAGCCAAGTAGGGTGTCAAATATGTTATCGTGCGAAAAAACATGGTTACGCTGTTGCTCAATACATTGGTTAAAGCGGCTATCGGCTAGTTTATTACTCCAAAATAGCATAGGCACTTGGGTTTGCTCTTTAGGCGCTAATGCGTATGGGAAGCCATGTAAGTACAAACCTTTTTCACCTAACGACTCACCATGATCAGAGACATATAACAGTGATTTATCATCCGCCTTACTGTCTTTAAGCAAGTTGATTAGTTTACTCAGCACTAAGTCGGTATAAGCAATGGTATTGTCATAGGTGTTTGTGAGTTGCTCGCTGCTACAATTTTGGATATCGCTACGTGGGCAGTCAGGCAAAAATTTAGTCTCTTTTTCTGGATAGCGGCGATAGTAGGTTGGCCCATGCGAGCCAATCATGTGTAGCACGACTAGTTGGTGCGTCGCATGACTCTTGGCAAGTGTTGCAGCTAACTCTTCAACGAGTACTTCATCAAAACAGTAATGGCCATCACACTGTGTATTTATTTTATTTGGTTCGATAGTCTTAGACTTAACGCGAACACAAACGCCTTTACAGCTGCTGTTATTGTCAATCCAAGTGACTTCAACACCACTTCGCTGGATTAGATCAAGCACATTTTCTTGGCTCTGCGCAAGCCGGGAATCGTATTCATTTCTATCTAAACGCGAGAACATACAAGGCACAGAAATGGCTGTTGCGGTGCCACATGAGCTGACATCGCTGAAGTATTTCACACCGAGTTTTGGTGTATATGGATTCGTTTTCTTGTCATAACCTTGCAGTGAAAAGTTAGCTGCTCTGGCTGTTTCGCCTACCACCATAATGGTGAGTGAGCTTTGCTGCTTAGCCAATAAATGCGGTGTTTTATCTAATACTTTAAATGGTAAAGGCGGGTAAAAATAATTATCGCGCAAGTACTTATAGCTTGCGGTGTAAAATGCAAAAGGAGTTATGTAACTTGTTAGCTGGCGGTTATTACGCCCTACAGAGGCATAATCTTTATAAAATGGCACAGCAATAACGGCTACAGCAATAAACGCTGTGACGTTGAGAAACGCAAAGCTTTTTAGGCGAACACGAAAGTTTCCGACAATTTTAAAGCGAGAAAACAAATAGGCTGGGAGCACCCCAAGCACACCAATAAAAGCGATGACTTGTACATTTAGGTATGAAAATGCCTCACCTGAATTTGTTTCTAAGACATTTTGCAACATGCTTTTATCAAAGATAACACCGTAATTCAAGGTTGCATAAAACAACAGCGACGAAACTACGATGCTTGTTAAAAGCACGGGTTTTACAAAGGTGATTAACGATAACCAACTCAATACCATTGCCGTCAGTGCTAATAAGAAAAAAGGTACGCTTGCTATAAATAACCAATTGATATGTTCAGGTTTGCTGGCAGCTTCAAGCATGTTAAATAAAAACAGGCCATTAAATGCTATAACCAAGTAAAACGACACCAGCCAGACAAATTGGCTGTAGCTAACGTGCCATTTTTTAGTAAGGAGTTGTTTAATTTGCATGCTCATAATCATTCCTCATCGCTACGGTTTATTTGGTAAGCGATACAACTGTTCGGTATAAGCTAAATTGCTAAATAAGACGTGAGCCAAGGCTTTTTTGGCAAGCTCAACGCTGCTATCTGCGTTATCGATGGCAACTTGGGTTTTACTAGCAGGGTCATAGCGCCAATAGCTCACTTTTTGGTTTGGCATCAGGATCACGGCTTCACCATTTTCTACGTAAGCAAAGTTGTCGTAGTACTGCATCATGGCGCGCTCTACGGGGTATTGTTTTGTTAAGTCGTAGCCGATCATTGGGGTCGCTTGTTCAACACCTAATAACGATAACAAGGTTACCGGTAAATCCATTTGGCTTACTAAGCGAGTATCACGCTTTGCTTTCATATCACTGTTTAAAATGACCGCAGGAATATGGAAAGATTTAAGCGGCACAGGCTCTGAGCCAAACACGCGCACATCATGATCAGCAACCACTAAAAATACCGTGTCTTGCCAGTAATCTTGTGTTTTGGCTTTTGCGATGAATTTACCTAGCGCGTAGTCAGCGTATTTAATTGCGAGATCGCGTTTGTAGTTTTGAGGGTCGTGGCCTTCAGGCAGCGTTACCTTACCTTCTGGAATATCAAAGGGATCGTGATTACTTGAAGTAAACACAAGGCTGAAAAAAGGTTTGCCCGCTTTATTTAGCTCGTTTAGTTCTTTATCAGCTTGATTGAATAAGTCTTCGTCGCTTACTCCCCAAGATGAGATAAACTCTGGGCTTTGTATGTCATTAATATCTACAATATCGCTAAAGCCATTGCCTAAGAAAAAGCTTTTCATGTTATCGAAGTGACTTTCTCCGCCATAAATAAATTGGGTGATATAACCTGTGCGTGCCAGTACATCGGCAAGTGAAAAGAAGTTATGCTGTGACTTTGATAGCTTTACTACTGAGCGAGAAGGTGAGGGAATAAAACCGGTTGTTACAGCTTCAATTCCTCGGACAGAACGTGTACCCGTTGCATATAAATTGTTAAATCCCCAACCTTCTTTATACAGCTTATCAAGGTGTGGTGTAACACCAATGCCACCTAACTCCCCGACAAAACGAGCACCTAAGCTCTCTTCTAAAATGATCACTAAGTTCTTTTTACTTTTATGGTTAAACGCTGTGTTAGCAGCAAGCGTTGGGATTGCCTCAATGGTGAACTGTGAGCGATATGATGCTTTTTTAACGGTGTCGATAATGTCACTGCGTGGCATGGTGCCATATAGACTACTGGCATTCTTTTCATTACCCATATTTTTTAAAGCAAACGCTACACTGTAGGGTGAGTTGAGCACCAGTGAATTAACCAGCGAGTCACCCGAAAAATACACTAATGCCGGATTTAGAGGTCGATGACTTACAGTACCTCTTGCGCTAATTAAACAAATTATTAAGGTGGTAACGAGTATTACCACTTGGCTAGCCTTTTTAGTGTTTTGTTGTTTACTAAATGCTGCATTTATAAAGCGATACGCAAACACACAACTTAGTGTTGCAATAATTAAGGTGCTTATCATAGCCAGCTGATGGCCATTTAACAGCATAGAGAATACTTCTTGAGGGTAATCTAGGTATTCGACAAACAAGCGATTTGGTCGCACATCGTATTGGTTAATAAATGCGGGTGTCGAAGCCTCAACAACCACGATTAAAGTTACGACTAGGCTGCTATAAAGAGTAAAAGCATGTTGAAATAAAGCGGTTTTACTGCGCAAAAACACGTTAGCAAGTAACATCAAAACGGCTAAAGCTGATAGGTAACCTAGGCTACTCAAATCGATTCTCAGGCCACCAATTAGCACAGCTATGCTATCACCATCAACAAGCCGTTGCTGCTGCCATAACAGTAAGCCAATTCTCGACAGCATAAAAACTGTCATTAATAATAAGGTAAAACGAAACAAAGGTTTCACGGCAAGATCATTATAAATTGAACTTATAGAATATGTAGTGATCAGATCAAGGCATAATAATCACCTTGGTCACGTAAAATATGAGCGCTACTTTTCTGAAACACTTTAATTCAATTACCGATCCTCGCATTGAACGC
>NZ_JACDWU010000013.1:0-7666 GCF_016464045.1 Pseudoalteromonas sp. bablab_jr011
AACTCCAAAACTTCTACTCAATGAGTGAGAGTTTAATACTTGAGCCCAGGCGAGAAAGATCCTTCCCTAGAGTCGTTAAGAAAAAACCAAGCCGATACCCTCGAAAATACAATGCCGCTCACCTTAAGTGAACGGCATTAGGGCTTTAAGCCCTGCTTAACGACCTTGCGCAAACGCGTGCCAAGACTCAATTAAATCAACAAAATCCTCAAAACCGCAGCCACTGCTTAAGCCATTTTCTTCAAGCATTAAATCATCATCCTGATACGCCATGAGATCTTCATTATCTTGATGAAGAGCATGGGCTTCAAACAACGCTTCGTCCTTACTCAAAATCAAATCTATTTCTTGGCCTTGCAGTGTTAAGGGCTCATGGCTATTTTTAACGGCGGAAATTAGCGCCTGGACCATCGCTATTTTTTCTTTGCCTATTTCTTCATTCAACCAACGACCGATAACCGCATGTTCAGTCGAAATTTTAATACGTAAACCGCTCATTGGATCGCGGATAAATTGATATTCCATCGTAAATACTCACAACTCTTGATGCTGTAATTATATCGGTTGCGGCATGCAGTAGCGAGTTCAGAAGGCCAAAAACAACACTAGCGCCCAATGGCGCTAGTGTTAATGCTGTTTAGATATATAAAAAATTGCTAGAGTCGCGACTTGAAACGCGCGGCATCAATGATTGCCCATAGGTATACAATCGGAAGTAATATGAAACCAACGGCGACATAAATTAATACCCCACTTATGATCCACGCTAAGAAAAATGCGATCGCCGCCATCAAACGACCTTGCACCAGTTGCCCTAAACCGGGAAAAAAGATATTACATATTGCTGCGATTACATTACCGCCAGAACCTTGCTCTGCCATACTAACCTCTGTAGTTTTTGATGATTATACTTTTTATAAACACACTTCATGCCAACTTATTATATTTTATAAATCAAAACGTTAAATTTTAACACTGTTTTTATTTTAGTTCTTTTTGCCACAAATAGGTCAAATTCACAATTTTTATTATGCAATTTTAATAACTTGCCAAAATAGCTGTTTATAAAAACAGTATTTTATTTAGCCTTGCATAAACACCTGTTATACTCCTCTCATTATAGATTGAAAAGGCGTAACGATGGACGTTTCTGAATTACTCGATGGCTTAAATGACAAACAACGGGATGCAGTCGCAGCCCCATTGCAAAATATGCTAGTACTTGCTGGTGCAGGTTCTGGTAAAACTCGAGTACTTGTTCATCGTATCGCATGGCTAATGCAAGTTGAGCAAGCCTCTGCCTACAGTATTTTTGCCGTCACCTTTACCAATAAAGCTGCAAAAGAGATGCGCTCTCGCGTAGAAGAAACCTTAAAAGCGCCTGTTGGTGGCATGTGGATTGGCACTTTCCACGGGTTGTCTCACCGTATTTTGCGTGCACATCATCGTGAAGCAAAATTACCTGAAAGCTTTCAAATCTTAGATTCAGACGATCAGCAGCGAATGATCAAACGCTTACTTAAAGCAATGAATATCGATGATAAAAAGTGGCCAGCGAAACAGTTTAGCTGGTACATCAGTGCTAAAAAAGACGAAGGTCTGCGCCCTAAAGATATTCAGGCTTACGATATCAATGAGCAAATGATGCTGAAAGTTTATGCAGCATATCAAGAAGCATGTGATCGTGCTGGTTTGGTCGACTTTGCAGAAATTTTATTACGCTGCTACGAAGTACTTAACAATCACCCTACGCTACTGCGTCATTATCAGCAGCGTTTTGCTCATATGTTGGTAGACGAGTTCCAAGATACCAATACGATTCAATATGCTTGGTTAAAGCTGCTAGCAGGAAACACCAACAGCATTATGATAGTAGGTGATGATGACCAAAGTATCTATGGTTGGCGCGGTGCACGTATTGAGAATATTAAACGCTTTTTAACCGACTTCGAAGCCGAAACCATTCGTCTTGAACAGAACTACCGCTCAACAGCCACAATATTAAAAGCCTCCAATGCGCTAATTAAAAATAATGCTGAACGCATGGGTAAAAGCCTCTGGACCGATGGTAACGAGGGTGAACCAATTTCGGTGTATGCCGCTTTTAACGAATTAGATGAAGCCCGTTTCGTAAGCAGTAAACTGCGTAGCTGGCTAAATGCTGGTAATGCCTTGCAAGATGCCGCGATTCTATACCGTAACAATGCGCAATCTCGTGTACTCGAGGAAGCCATGTTACAAGAAGGGCTTAAATACCGCATTTATGGCGGCATGCGCTTCTTCGAGCGTCAAGAGATTAAAGACGCCCTTTCGTACCTGCGCTTAGTGGGTAATCGCCAAGATGATGCCGCCTTTGAGCGCGTTATTAACACCCCTGCTCGTGGTATTGGAGATAAAACCCTCAGCCACATTCGTGACTGTGCGCGGAACGAGTCTCTTCCTCTGTGGTATGCTGCAAAAGCCATTATTGAACAGCAGCATCTATCTGGGCGTGCAGCCAGTGCAGTAACAAAATTTTTAGAGCTGGTTGAGCACATTGAAGACAAAATCAGTGATCTTACCTTAGAAGAGCAAGCTAAATACGCGATTCAAACTTCAGGGTTGATGGCCATGTACCAAGCTGAAAAAGGTGAAAAAGGCCGCGCTCGCGTAGAAAACTTAGAAGAGCTCATTAGTGCCTGTGGCCAATATGAGCTACCTGAAGACGAAGAATTCAGCTCACCACTGCAAGGCTTTCTTGCGTACACTTCTCTCGAATCAGGCGAAGGTCAAGCCGATGAGCACGAAGATGCCGTGCAAATGATGACACTTCATTCAGCAAAAGGCCTTGAGTTCCCGCTTGTTTTTATGGTGGGTGTTGAAGAAGGCATGTTTCCTTCACAGCAAAGTAATGAGGAGTCTGGTCGCTTAGAAGAAGAGCGCCGTTTGTGTTATGTAGGCATGACCCGAGCGATGGAAAAGCTGTACATTAGTCATGCTGAAACTCGCCGTTTATATGGCCAAGAAAAATACCACAGCCCCTCTCGATTCTTGCGCGAAATGCCAGAAGACTGTGTTGAGGAAATTCGTATCAAAACACAAGTTTCAAGGCCCCCAGCCGCAGGCCGTTTTAGCTCATCAGTCACACATGCCGCATTTGAAGACAGTGGCTTTAATTTAGGGCAACGCGTTTTACATGCAAAATTTGGTGTAGGAACGGTACTAAATTATGAAGGCAGTGGTGCACAGTCACGTATTCAAGTGAACTTTGATGATTTAGGCAGTAAGTGGCTTGTTACTCAGTATGCAAGACTTCAAGCCCTATAACGACTACCTAAGCATGCTCATCACTGAGCTGACGATTGCCAAGCATCGTCAGCTTATTGTGGTGCAAGGCGATGCAACCTGGTGTTATGCATTTGCCAATCAACTGTCACTGCCAAACACGTATGTGTTTAGCAGTTGCCATCAATTAAAAAATAGCGTCTTCCCAAAGCATGTTCATCAAATTCTTGGACAAGAGTTTCAACACGCGATTTTTGATGGTTTTAGTGGACTGTATGCAGATAAGTTAGCCGCGCTTGCCGGTACAGTTAAAGCCGGTGGTGTGTTTATTTTATTACTCCCCAATGACCCAACATGGGTCGATCCTGCGCTTGAAAACGTCACATCGTTTGGACAAACAATAACGCATAGTTTCTTTAATGAACGCCTAACTACATTATTAGAGTCGCAAACACACATTTTTAAGCAGCACATCACGCCAACGACATATCAAACAATACACCCACATCACGCATTAATTGACTTTTCTCAACAACAGGCGTGTATTGAGCAAATAATTAAAACAGCACAGGGTCGCGCACATCGTCCTCTCGTAATTAGTGCTGATAGAGGGCGAGGAAAATCAGCCGCATTAGGCCTTGCAGCTGCTGCATTAAAGGATAAAAAAATACTGCTGTGTGCGACTCAAGTTAAAGCGGTGCAAACCACATTTAAACACTTAGCTGAACAACTTAATGTCCCTTTGCAAGCCAATTGCAAGCAACTTGCAAACCTAAGTTATAGTGCTCCTGATAACCTCCTTAATGAAAAACCTCAATGCGATCTGCTATTTATAGATGAAGCTGCAGCTATCCCTGTTCCTATGCTAATGCAAATTTTACACTCGTACCCACGTATTGTGTTTGCTAGCACCATGGTCGGTTATGAAGGCAATGGCCGCGGTTATACACTGCGCTTTTTACATTATTTGCGCAGCCAGTTTAAGTCATTAAAGACAATAAACTTAGACGCACCGATCCGCTTTGCAAAGCATGATCCGCTTGAGTACGCCATACGCGATTTATTACTGCTTGATGCGCAATACAATCAAGTCGCTAGTTCGTTACCTTTGCAGTTCGAGCAGGTTAGCAAGGAGCGCCTTATTCGTGATGAACACTTATTAAGCCAAGTTATGGCACTCCTCGCGTTAGCGCACTACCAAACCAGTGTGAGTGATTTACGTCAATTGCTTGATGCACCTGAATTACACTTATTTATTTGCCGACAAGCAGAAAACCTACAAGCCGTCTGTTTAGTCGCAATTGAAGGGGGACTATCGCAAGATATTGCAGAGCAAGTAATAACAGGCGAACGCCGCCCGCAAGGGCATTTAATGGCACAAACATTAACTCAGTTAACGCATGATACGCAGTGGCTAACAGGTCACTCTGCACGCGTTGTGAGAATCGCTGTAGCACCAGAGAGCCACCAACAAGGTATAGGATCTGCCTTATTAGATTTTTGCCAACAACAACTAAGTACGTGCGATTTCTTTGGTGCAAGTTTTGGGGCAAATGCGTCATTAGTTAGGTTTTGGAAAACAAATGGTTTTCGCCTTGTAAAGCTAGGTTTTAACCGTGATAAAGCCACTGCAGAACATGCTGCACTTGTTATTAAGCCATTAAAAACACAAAGCAAAGCAGTCACAGAGCAATTAAAAGAAGAATTTAAGCAAGACCTATCCGTGCAACTATTTGGGCATTTTAACTCTTTACCATGGCAACTAGTTGATGAACTACTTTCAGGCTATTCAACAATAGGTTGCTCTTCAGAAATGCTTAATAGAGCAGACAGGTTACTCAACAACGACGTTACACTCTTTAAATTACAACCCTTACTGTGGCAGCTTATTTGGCACATGCCTATTAGTCTAAATTTACTCGACCAAGATACAAAAATGATCCTTATTAGACTAGTATTACAGCAAATTGATGTGAAAAGCGTAATTGATGAAGCACACTTCACGGGTAAAAAAGAGTTCGACATTCGGTTCAAAAAAGCAGTACACGATTGGTATGCCCAGTTTACTTTACTTAATAAGAGCAACCCTTAAGCGCCTAGCGATTTGCTTGCTTTTCGTGCCTATTATAGGCAACACTCAACATACACAGCCACCTATAAAATTAGGGATGTCTACCGCACTAACAGGCCCTGCAAAACACATCGGCGAGCAATTAGCACTGGGTAGTACAATCTATTTCAACAAAGTAAATGCACGTGATGGAATACATGGTCAAAATATTGATCTTATTCTTGCTGATGACGGTTATGAGCCTAAAAATACCGTTGTAAACACGCGACAATTTTTATTTAACGACAAAATAGACGCTATCTTCGGCTCGATGGGTACACCGACTGCAAATGCGATTAAGCCCCTTTTAGATAGACATCGAGTGCCCTTCTTGATGCCTTTTACTGGTGCTGACTTTCTCCATAACCAGTCAATGCCAAACGTCTTTAACTTACGCGCAAGCTATCAAGATGAAGCGATAGAGCAAATTAATTATTTAGTTCAGGAGCGCAAGCATAAAAAAATAGGGTTGATAATCCAAGCCGATGAGTTTGGTTTTTTAGTTGAAAGTAACTTAATAATGGCACTGCAAAAACACGATTTGGTACCGGTTGAAGTTGCACGTTTCAAACGAAATAGCGAAGAGATATCAAAGGCACTAGAACAACTTAAAGTTAGTGGAGTCACCGCAGTATGCATGGTAGGCACTTATCAACCATTAGCCGAATTTATTAATACTGGATACGAGCAAGGTTTTAAACCCGACTATACCTCAGTATCATTTGTGTCGAGTTTTGATTTATACTCTCTCATTCACCACCCAAGTACTATTATGGTAACGGAGGTTGTGCCAGACCCCAATCAGTGTGACAACTCCTTATGCAAGCAATTTAGAGCAGATATCAAGCCCTATAACACAAGCCCTAACAGAATTATTTTTGAAGGCTATTTGAATGCAGTTGCGTTAGTGAGCGCCGCACAAAAGTGCACAACACCGTTGAATAATCAATGCTTGCTGACTGAACTAAATAAGCTCTTTAGTGATACGTCTGAGTTTGCCGATTTATTTAACAATCAGACAAACAACACGGATAAAAAGATCTACCGATCCTATTTTAAAAGTAATTGAAATTAACTACTGCTAAATCGAAATAATGTTCTATGCTTTAAAGACTTAACAAGGCTTTGAGGGAAATATGGATCTGATTAATTTTCGTGTTGGGCAAAAGACCATTTCACTTAAGATTCTCGATATTCTTCTAACAGAACGTTACGAAAATAACCTGACATCTTTGCCTAATGAAAATAAAAGCTTCATTGGTGTAAAAGATTACATGGAAACACCCACGCCCATCTTTGATTTAGGCATTGTACTTAATAACCAATCAACCAATAAGACAAATGCTGAGCTCACTGACTTATTGGTTGAAAAAGAAAAAGATCACCAACAATGGTTGAGCGCACTAGAGCATAGCCTGCTCACAGGCGCAGCCTTCACAAACACAATTGATCCGGATAAATGCGATTTTGGCCGATGGTACAACAGCTTTAAAACTGACAACGAAGACCTGCAAAATATCCTCGATAAGTTCGACACCCCCCACAGAGAATTGCACGCCATGGCGCGTGAATTCTTAGACCTTCAAAAAACAATGACAAAAGAGAACGTTATTCGTTTATTTGAAGAAAAGAAGCGCCAAGTGTTTAATCAGTTAATACGCTTGTTTGAGTCTGCAAGAGAGCAGATTATTCTGGATTACAAGCCTATCATAATCTTTACCACTAAAGATGGCGTAACACCTCATATAGGCCTCCTCGTTGACAAGGTAGAAGACAATATCAATGTAAAGAAAGAGGATATTAAACCGCTTGATAAGCTTACCTCCGTAGGTTTTGATGTAGATCCTCAAACTAAAAATATGATGCGTGGTTTAATCAAAATGAAAAACAAGCATAGTTTGTTACTCGATCCTAGCGCCATATTCCGCCCTGAGCATTTAATGCGCCATGAAGCCGAAGAGACCGAAGAATATGGCTTGTTTTAATAACTAGCAATGAATCACTATCTCGTTGGAACAGCTATAGCCGTGAATATCAGTGGTTATGCATGAAGGGCATATCAGACACTTTCGGCACTCAAGTGCCTCTACATCCTAATTATTTGAGCCAGAAGTGAAATGAGCGATTTAGAGCCCCTGCACTTCTGTCATTGTGATTAAGAAGCGTGGGAACGGCTTTAGCCGTGAATGTCAGGGGTTATGCATGAAGGGCATATCAGACACTTCGGCACTAAAGTGCCTTATATGGACTCCTCCTATTGCACAATACCCTTCGTTAATTTTGTTAGACTGC
>NZ_JACDWU010000126.1:0-238 GCF_016464045.1 Pseudoalteromonas sp. bablab_jr011
ATCTTCATCACTCGCTCCGGTATTGAAATAAAGTGATTCCATGCTTTTGAAACTTCATCAACAATTTCGTCATAGCCCGAAAACACTCTATTGGATAAACAGTGTTGTCGTATCCAGTTCCATACTTGCTCTATTGGGTTTAACTCTGGTGAATAAGGAGGGAGCTTTATTAGCGTGAGGTTGTTAAATTCTGCGGCTGTATCGTATGTGTGCCAGCCTGCGCCATCTATTATCACGA
>NZ_JACDWU010000127.1:0-733 GCF_016464045.1 Pseudoalteromonas sp. bablab_jr011
CGTGCATTCTCTCTCGGCGGGATAACAGGTATCGCGCCTTTTTCAGTTATTTCTGCATAGCAGCGGCGGCTATCATAAGCACCATCAGCGCTCACTCTATCTATACGCCGACGTAATGGTCTTATCAAATCTTGGAGGGTCTCGCCGTCGGTGACGTTACTGAGCGTCATTTGCGCCCCCACAATATCATGCGTGTTGGCATCCACCGCAAGGTGCAGTTTTCGCCACTTTTTTCTTGCCTTTACGTGGTGCTTCTGTGCATGCCATTCACCTTCGCCAAACACCTTAAGTCCTGTGCTATCAACTACAATATCTACAAATCCAGTGGTGCGGACTTTACTGCGAAATTTAATATTCAACTCAGCACTGCGCTTACACAGACAACTGTAGGTTGGGGCTTCAAGCGGAAGCTTCATCAAAGATAATACCGATTGTGTGAACCCTTGTAGTGCCCTGAACGACAAGCCAAAGACAGCTTTGAGTGTTAAGCAAGTTTCAATAGCAAGATCAGAGAAATGATTAGAGCGGCCACGCCCGCCGTGAGTACATTCGTTATACCAATGACGCGTTGCTTTTTCGTCAAACCAGAAGCGAATATTACCGCGGTTAACGAGGGCTTGATTATAGTGAGACCAGTTTGTGATTTTGCTCATTGTTGTTGCACGGGCTAGTAGGATATAGATGATCTGATCACAGGCTGGCAAGATAGTTCAAACTTTTAGGAAACAACGCC
>NZ_JACDWU010000128.1:0-2378 GCF_016464045.1 Pseudoalteromonas sp. bablab_jr011
ACCGCCCAGAAAAGTATTGGCGTTTAATGAGTTACAAACAAATGCAGCAGATAGAAGAACAGCTTGATAACGATATTTATCGCTTTAACTTTGATGGTGCAATAACCAACCCTAAACGCTGGGCAAACGAAGAAATCACCAAACCATGGGAAAAATGGCCAATTGACGAAAGCTTAAATCAGCCCGATACAACGCCTTATTGGAAGCGGTTAACAAAAACATTATTAAGGCAAATAGCAATGGGTGTTTAAGGCTTAAGGCACTCATAAATGGAATGGCCAAATAACAAGGAATGTACATAGCAATGATAATGAGTAGTGATGATAAAAGCTCAGTAAAATCAAACAAACTAGATGATTTAATCGATAACCTTATTAGTGATGAGGATCTTAAACGCTATATTGCTGAACAAAACGACGGTTTAACTCATGAAGAAAGAGAAAAAATTAAAAGAGAAAATCGTATTAACGCAATTAACCAGTGGTGCGCTGAGAACCCTGGCAGAGACCCAACAAGAGCAAAAGATAAAACCATTAAACAGCTGGCATTAGATGAAGAAGCTGAGGTGCGAATAGAAGAGTTTAGAAAAAATAACCCCGAAAAAGCTGCAGAAAATAGAAGAAGAGCCGAAAATAGTAGTAAATATTTTGATGATAGGCAAACCTACGAAGAGCAACTGCCAAGAGACTATTTGCATCAAGACAGTTATGAAACGCGATTTAAAAAAGCAGAAGCACTCAATGGCTGCCGCTTCAAAACTCGTACCTTTAAAAGTAAGCGCTTTACTGATGAATATTCAGCAGAGCTCAAGTCACCTAATCGAGGGACACTGGGTTCGCACTGATGGGCAACAACTTGCTATTTCATGGTTTGGGGGGGCAAATTTATTTACTGCTCTAAGTTTCTTGCTAATGGTCGCTGCGGTAATGTTTTTTTTCGTTGATCAGAAAAGGAATTCAAACCTAGGCGGTATATGCTGCCTAGGTTTATTTAAGGAATAACATGAGTATATTGAAATATTTGGGTGGTGTTTTACCTAGGAAAACAATTTTTAATCAATTTTTCGAGCAAGGTAATACACTCGACCTGCAAACAAAATTTAGTGGCTTATGCTTGTTAGCTAAATGGTATTACACAAAAAAAACAACGATTGAGAAGAACCCTCAACGATTGCAAACTCACTCATGCGGCAATAGTCCAATTAGACTCTTATTGTTTGGTCCTATGTTTTTAGGGTTTGTTGGAAGTTTAGTGGTTGCTTTAGATATTTTGCTAATCCCATTTCATGGAGAAGACGATGCTTTTCATTGGTGGTTACTATACTTAGTACTGTGCTGGAACTTACTATTTTTAAACTTATTCCCTCTTTGGGATTTGGTGTTTTCACCTAAATATGCCTATTTTGACCGCCAGACAGGCAAAGTCGGTTATACCTTTGATATTCCCGGTTGTGAGGTACGGGATGAATTTGGTAATTGTTGTTTTGATTGGCGTGATATGAAATGTGTACTGGTAAACCAAAGTACCGACCAAGGAGGCTCTCGGGCTTTTTTCCCGGTGATATCGCACAAAGATAGAGATAAATACCCAAATACCAAAATGACCATAGTGGTCACTGAACTTGCACAAAACCCTATTTATTGTTTGTTGTTTTGGGAGCGCTTAGTGCGCTTTATGGATAATACCAAGCCATTACCCGATATTCCAGAATACGAAGGTTACAGGCACCTTGACCCAATCACCGCTGAGTTTGATAAACATAACAGTCGGCCAGAGGTATATTGGCGTGATATGAGCTTTAAACAACAAACCGAAATTTATGATGAGCTATATGCTGAAGCATACAAAATAGATTGGTATAACGATGCCCCCCAGCCCGAAATCACCAAACCATGGCAACGCTGGACACCAGAACCTGAACGTAAAGAAACACTTAATTGGAAATACAAAGCCAAACGGTTATTTATGCAACTAACCTGCGGTATACCGTAAATAGCCATTCTTCATATTAACCTTTATCGCTCTTTAACAATCAGAAAAGGAATTCAAACCTAGGTGGTATATGCTGCCTAGGTTTATCGCCACGTTGCTTGCTCAGTAACATGGCGCCATAACAACCCCACATTACTTGGTCTAATCAATAGTGCACGAAGCAACGGTGCACTAGGAAAGGCCAATGGCGTGGCTATCTTTGCAGACAGAACTGCCGGCGAATCAGCTTTTTTAGATGAAATTGCCAGACCCAAGTATCGAGAACATACACTTGGTGAAATGGTTAATGCCTTTATTCCCACTTACATTATTCCGCCACCAAAATGGGATAACCAAAAAAACGAGCCAATTCTGCCGTGGAACGAACCGCAAACGAATATGGACGT
>NZ_JACDWU010000129.1:0-17189 GCF_016464045.1 Pseudoalteromonas sp. bablab_jr011
ACGTCCATATTCGTTTGCGGTTCGTTCCACGGCAGAATTGGCTCGTTTTTTTGGTTATCCCATTTTGGTGGCGGAATAATGTAAGTGGGAATAAAGGCATTAACCATTTCACCAAGTGTATGTTCTCGATACTTGGGTCTGACAATTTCATCTAAAAAAGCTGATTCGCCGGCAGTTCTGTCTGCAAAGATAGCCACGCCATTGGCCTTTCCTAGTGCACCGTTGCTTCGTGCACTATTGATTAGACCAAGTAATGTGGGGTTGTTATGGCGCCATGTTACACTGCCACCGCTTCGTACGTCAGCAGTGAGTGCATCTATGTCGTATTGTACGCTACCTGATTCTTTGCCAGCCATGGCATTTATATATGACATTCGCTTTCACTCCTTGAAATCTTAAATAACTGTTCGTTTGGCTGATTGAATACCACAAATACATGGTCACAATCAGTCATAAGCGGGTTCTGCAAATAGCTTCCGGCTAATGTAAATCCAGCTGATTGATTTGCCACACCTTGGTAACCAGTCACGGTGTTTAGTTCTGCAAACTCTATTAGTTCGTCATCATTTTTATAGTGCTTTTGGGTATAGCTAAACCACTGCTTTTGCCATTCATACGACTGCATGCCTGCAAAAATAAAAGGGTCACTCACCTGTATGTTTGCACTTTTGAGCTGAGTAGGCATTGGCTCATCAAAGGTCGTGGCTTTTAAACGACCTTGTCTGTGTACCAACAATGCATAGCCACCTTCGCCATTAATCACGCCGGCGGGGCCATTCAAAACCTGTACGGTGTGTTGCTTGGCTTGCTCTGCAACGTATTCAAAACTGATACATGAATCAATGGCTATTACTAACGTATCTGGTTCTGTTGATTCAAGCTGCCAGTCGCTCACTTGCTCAAAAGCGGGCGTTTGCGCTGGTATTGCGTCAGTCAATAATTCACTTAATGTGTCATTATCAATAACCGGTTGGCTGTCGTTGCCGTGCGGTAATATAAACAAAACTTTATTGACCCTAAATGAACGACACACACTTTTAAAGTCAATATTTTCAATAATATGAGATAAAATTAACATGCAACGTGTTTGTCTATCTAGTTGGGCAAGTTCTGCTAATTCAACAAACACATAAGGCGCATCTAAGCTAATATCACAACGTATCAGTGCTTTACTTGGCTTTGAAAACAACATTTGATTAGCCACTGCTGTATAAAAGCTTTCAGCTAAGCTGCCTGATGCATTCACATGATAAAGGCAATCAAACTGCATTTTCATCTCCTTGTTCAGCGACCAATATATTGCTGTTGCTTGCCACATTTTCACTGTTTATATGCCCGCGCCACAGAAGTGAAAAACACTGTGCATCTGAGTCAATCACTAACGTATCGCAGCGCATGTCGATATCTTGCCTAGTTAACGTATTAACCACTTGTACTATTGGCTTGAGCACAGGTAACTCTACCGTTTGTTGCTGGCCATATTCTTGTAACGGGTATAATCCGGTTAACGAAAACGCCCAGCCTTTTGTAAACGCATGTTTTGTTTGCTGATCAACGGGGGCTGTGTTGTAAACGTTGCTGGCTAATGAGGTTTTAAACGGGTATTTGCCTGCCATTAATGCTTGTTCGTCAATTTCTGGTATTAACTCAACACGGGGAGACCAATGACTTGGGATAGCAGAAAAACCAGCAGTGGATGCTTGATGGCTTGGCTTTCTTAAAACTTCATTTGCATATTCAATCGCTGGTAATAGCTGCCCTACTGCGTGTTTATTTTTAAGTTTAAACCCCACACCCAGCGGGTTTTCAAGTGAGTAGTCACTTGGAACATGAATCGCTTTGCCGCCATAAGCACGGCTATAACATAGAGCAGTTGGTAAAATTGGGGCTGGGTCGGTGGCAACAGGGCCTAATAATGATCGCCGCCACGTGCGTTCACCCGTTACGCGTAAACGCTTTTTAATTAAGGTTTTCTCGTTTTCCGCTAAGCAAAGCTCAACTTCGATAACCCGAGCTGTTTTTCCCTTTGGCGGATAAGCGGTAAAGTTACCATACACCTCAAAACCTTGCTTAAAAGCGACTTGTTCGTTCACTGCCACCAGCGGCTCGCTTGTTGGATCGCCTTTATATTCGTCGGCCATCACAATTTCAACACACGGATCCATTAAGCTGGTATTGCCTTTTTCATCAAATTCAAAGCTTTGTTTTACCAGCACAATATGCGAGGGCGAACCATCAGCTTGCCAACCTTCAAACAGACTTACTTGCCAAGGTGTAAAGTTATGCAGCATGCTGGGCTCCTGTTAATAAAGTTAGCCATTGCTTAGCTGTTTGTTGGGTGTGATAAAGGCCACAGGCCAGTGTTAACTCAAACTTAGGCGCGAGCACTCTCTGTACAATCTTACCGGCAAGTGGGGCTAATTGGTGTGCAGCATTCTCATTCGTAAAACTAATCCCTTTTAAAACACACTCCCCTTTGCTTAAGGCAAGTGCTTGTCTAGTATGCTCTGCATCGTGCAAATTTATACCCGCTTGCACATTATGTTGATTTTGAGCATTAACAAGCGTTAACGGCTCTGCCTTTTGCAAGGGTCTATCAGTTAAGATTAACCACGCTTGATATGCAGCTTCTTGAGTTTGCGCTACAGCCATTAGCTCAATCACCATAACAAGCGCTGGTTTATAAACATAATGACTCAAAACAGCTTGGCAATACTCAGGGTGTGCTTTACAAAATAATGCACAGGGTTCATGCCAGCGATTGTCGTTTACAAGACCAGCTAATTTTAATAATTGAGCTTTTTGTGCGGGCTCATTGGTGCTCGAAAACACTTTAAATAACTTATCACTTAAGCTGTTGTCGCGCTGGCAATAACAGTTAACCAAAGCTGCATAAACTAGAGTAAAATCATTGTGATCTAATGCGCTATTCAGTTCTGTGTCGTTAAGTGATTGCGAAAACAACATCGTTTTAAGTTGCTCTGGTAAGGACTCTTTCCCCTCTAATATTGTTGCTCTTAACGCTTTTTGTTCGGGAATATCCCAAAAGCTTAACTGCTGCGACAACAATGCAAAGTAAGACAACGCATGTTGCTTTTTTAGCTTAAGAAAATAATCACGGTTATCGTGTTCTGGCTTTGCAATTAAGCGTGTCGCACATAAGGCAAAAATAGCCTGTTTATCGCTTGCTAAAGCAAGCTCACAAAAATCATCACAGCTAAGTTCAGCAAGATCGTTAAAACTTTTTCCTTTAAAGTAATCACACGGCGACTCAGCCTTAAGTGCACCAAGCACGTAAAGGTGATTAAGCACTTGATTTTCTAGTACATCTTGCCGCGCAACACTGAACGCCCCAGATGCAAATAGCTTTTCTCTGTGCGCCATTAAGGTCGCAACGCGCTGCTGATGTTGTTTTAATTTAGAAACCGCTGCAAACATATTAATTAAGCCTAATAGGCCAACCTGCCAAGGTTAGGTCTTGCTGGCTATTTGCCGTTATGTCTTGACCTTCAAGCACAATGGTGCCGTCGGCAAACACCTCGATGCTGCCTTTTGCTGTTTGCAAACTAACACTCTGCTCAGCAGCAATTATTATATGGCCTGCGTTGTTAGTTATGTGTGCTGCTGGTGATTGTTCTGGCGCAGCTAAAAGTGCGGTTACAATGACACCTTGCTCGCTGTGCAGTACTACAACTTGGCTGCCGACTTTGCAGCAAGACACATGTGCAGCTTGTAATATGACGTTATAGCGAATGTGATTGATCATCACACTTAATACCTTACCTTGCGGTGACACTTCACTCACTTCTGCAAGGCTTTGTTGCTGATCAAATAACTGTTTTACTGTGGCTGTCATTTTCAATCCTTGAAATTAGTTATTACTAATTGCATTGCCTTTAATGGCTATATTTCGAGCTGATAAAGTGATATTGGTCGCATCAATCGTCAAATTCCCCGCAGCATCAATCTCAACACTTGCGCCGCCTTGGCTTAGCTGAATTGAGCCTTGTCCTTCACCTTTAATTGTGATGTTTGCGCCACTATTAAGTGTTAAATCACCATTTGGAGCTTGAAACTCTATATTGCCGTCTACCGAGTAAACACTAAAATCTTGCTCACTTTGTAGATTAAGTTCTTTCGAAGCTTTAAGCTCACTACTGCCATCGGTGGCTTCAATACGTGTATCAGCATCTGATTTTAATGTTAAATCGGCCGCCGCTGTCACATTAATGTCGCCCTCGCGAGTTTGAATTTGTAAGGTATTCTCTACACGATTTGTAAAGTTGCTGGCGGCAGTAAAAATGGCATCATTCTCAGCAACAAACTGAAGGTTTTCTTTGGCAGAAATTTTAACGTCACCATCTACCGATTTAAGTGTTGCATGATGGGCATTATCGGTTGCATCTAATAACAACTGGTTTTTATTGTCTTTATTAGCAAGACTGATTTTTTCTTCGCCACTTTTATCATCCATAATCAAGCTATGTCCTGCTCTAGTGACAAGCTTATTCTCAGTTGGGTTTTGGCTAGTAACAGGATTAGGTGCGCTTTGGTTATACAGTGCACCTAAAATAATAGGTCTATCTAGATCACCATTTTCACCGGTTACAAGTACTTCGGTGCCCTCTGTCAACGGGAAATGCATACCATGACCACTGCCACCATATTGCTGTAATAACCGAGTTGGACGGCTTTCTTGGCCCTCACCATCTTGATTAAAGGGTAAACGCACCAAATAATTGCCATCATCATCAACTTCTTGTTCAATTGTGGCATTAAAAGTTGCAAATACGCGCCTTGCTGCTGACAATTCAGCTCTAAAATCGACTGATACAGGTAATAAATAAGCTTGATTTTTATAGGTTAACCCTTTGACCTGTGAGCCATATTCTACAGCGGCTGACTGACTGCCCTTGTGATCAACTCGGGTAATTAAATACAGTCCCTTATACTCAGGGTGGTCATACACAGTAAGCAACATACCCGGCCTTAAAGCACGGCAATCGGTATCAATTATTAGCTGCTCTCGCTGACAATCAAATGCTTGCTGACGCACTTTAGCCAGCGAGTTACCAATATCGACTGTCGGAAAGTTATCTGCGTAATGACTGTCATCTCCAAAGCCTGGGTAACTGGTATTATTTGCTGTAGAAACGTTTAGGTTTCCTTGTGCTTTATAATTGTAATCATTGAGGGAGACGCTCTGTGGCTGTAACTGCGCCTTGCGACTAATAGCAAAAATACTTTCGCTATTGCGAACTTGCCCTGAGGGCGGCACATAACTAAGGCTAATGTCATCACACAGTCCAGAAAAATCTTTACTGCTGTTACATACTTTAAAGGTGCAATCGCCCCCTGTTTGCTCAACAAAACCATATACAAAGCCGTATTTTCGCATCAATCGAGTGACAAACTCATAATCTGTTTCGTTATATTGAACCGTCATTTCTAGGCTAGGGCCCGATGCCTGAATACTAAACTTTTGCATTGGAAAACCCGCTTTAGTGAATACACTTTTTACAATGGCTGCGGGGTCCATCATGGTGAATACGCGGTTAGAGTGTTGGTGTTTTAACACGGTTAAGTAAGAACTCAAGGTAAGCGTGTAATGATACCCTTGATGACTTTGTCCGTGCGCTGTAAAAGCACTTATTAGCCCAGAAATAGTACGGTCAGTCATAGACCATACTAAATTTAGGTTGGCATCTTTGCCTAACAGCATTTCTGCGCTTAAGTGCTCTTGACTTAAAACTTGAATATAAAAAGCATAGTCTTCACACAAGCTGTCATTAATTGATTCAAAATCTGTTACCGACACCATTCCATCGGGCAACCCTTGCACGCTGACACTAAAATGACTGGTATTGGCTTTTAGTTCATTTAGGCTATCCATGAATCCCATTGTTCAAATCCTTTATGCTTGGTCCGCGAAGGTTGCGGTAATTTCATCATTCTCATCAACGGCCAACGTGAGAATATCTGGCATGTCTTCTTCTGCCATAAACTCTAAAATTGACTTCGCAATACCCGGCAGAATTTGCTGCTCGATGACAGCATTCACCATACGCGCACCACTATCCGATAATCGGCATTGTTCTGTCAGTTTATTGAGCACTGTTTCATCAACACGAAGTTGCATTTTGTGATTATTCGCTAAACGTTTTGCGATACCATCTAGCTTTAAGCTGACAATTGATTGCAGTGCTTCTTTATCAAGTGCTAAATAAGGGATCACTTGCATACGCGCTAGTAACGCAGGTGCAAAAAACTGAAGTAACTGTGGCTTAATTAACTCTGTCAGCGCTGTAATCGAGGGTACTTGCCAAGGACTGCCGTCTTCATTTAACGGCGCTTGTTCGCTATTCAAGGCTGCGTTAATTTGTGCTTGATTTTCGGTATCAGCATTTTCATCGTCAGTCGGCTCAGTTAAATCAATTACATTTGGTGGGGTGCATGCATCAATCAGTTCGGCTGAGCCTAAGTTTGAAGTCATGATGATTACGGTATTTTTAAAGTCGATTTCACGGCCTTCACCATCACGCATACTGCCACGCTCAAACACTTGATAAAACATGTTCAGCACATCTTTGTGAGCTTTTTCTACTTCATCAAGCAAAATCACAGAGTATGGGCGCTGTCTTACTGCTTCTGTTAATACCCCACCTTCACCATAACCAACGTAACCCGGCGGCGACCCTTTAAGCTGCGATACAGTATGTGCTTCTTGGTACTCACTCATATTAATAGTGGTTAAAAACTTTTCTCCGCCAAACAATTGTTTAGCTAAACAACGCGCCGTTTCAGTTTTACCCACCCCAGACGGCCCAGCCAATAAAAATACACCAAGTGGTCCATATTCGTTACTGATCCCCGCCTTACTGACACGTAACGTTTGCGCTATTTTTGCAATCCCAGATTGCTGACCAATTACTTCTTGGCTTATCGTATTCTCGAGGGTTATTAAATTCGTGATTTGATCTTTCACCATGGCCCCTACGGGCACGCCAGTCCATTGCGAAATTATTTGCGCGACAGCATCAGCGTCAACTTCGCTGTATAGGCCGTTATCTTGGCTATTCTGCTCTTTTAGCGTTTGGCGTAAGTTAAGTAAAACGCTGCTGTCTACCTCATTTAATGTATTGGTCTGCTTGAACTCATTAATTTGTTTAAGTGTTGAAATTTGTGATTCACGTGCGCTGGTTAGTGCTGCTAAGTTTGTTTGCGCTGCATTAAGCTCTTGCTGTAAATACAGCAATTTATCCATATCAATCGCCAAACCTTGCTCACTCTCTGCGGCAATACTTTTAATACGTGTTTCAAGGTAATTAATGTGTTCGCGCTCGGATTCTATGGCAGCTGGGTCGGTTGCAAATGACATTCTTACTCTTGCTGCTGCAGTATCAAGCACATCAATCGCCTTATCGGGTAATTGACGGCCTGTTATATAGCGCGACGACAACACTACAGCGGCTTCAATTGCATCATCAGTAATTTGAATATTATGGTGTTGCTGATACTTATCTTTCAAACCCGCTAGCATGAGCTGCGCAGCTTGCTCTGTTGGCTCATCAACTTTAATAAGTTGAAAACGACGCTCAAGTGCGGCATCACGCTCAAAATACTTTTTATATTCGCTCCACGTCGTCGCGGCCACGGTACGCAACTCGCCACGTGCCAGTGCTGGTTTTAACAAATTGGCCGCATCACTCATGCCAGCATCGCCACCCGCACCAATCAGGGTGTGAGCTTCGTCAATAAACATGATAATAGGTGTAGTTGAATTTTTAACTTCATCAATCACTGTTTTTAAACGACGCTCAAATTCGCCTTTGACACCGGCACCTGCTTGCAATAAACCCATATCAAGCACAAGTAAACGTACACCTTTAAGGTCATCAGGGACTTGAGAGTCGACAATACGCTGTGCAAACCCTTCTACAACTGCTGTTTTACCTACTCCTGGCTCACCAACTAAAATTGGATTATTTTTACGACGACGGCAAAGTACATCAACCATCATACGAATTTCGTCATTACGCCCTCGAACAGGATCAATTTTACCTAGCTTCGCTTTTTCAGTTAGGTCTTCACAGTACTCATCAAGTGCGCCACCTTGAGAGTTTTGCTGATTTGCAGACGCTTGTTGCGTTGCATGTTTTGCCTGTGGGTTTAGGCGTTCACTGGAGCTCTGGCACAACTTGTCGAGATTTTCAGCTATAAAGCGCGCATCAATTTTTTCTAGTAACGCAGGCAATTGCAGTACGGGGCTATAAGGCAATAATTCGGTTAATGCATCGATTAGTGCTGCACCTGTTATCCAGTCACTTTTGTGCTGAACATTAGCACTTAGCCATGCACGCTCTAACCACTCATAAAGCCTACGCGAAAAAACAGGTTTACTTTGATTACCCGCAGGTTGACGATTTAAAAAGTCGAGAAGCTCATGCCAAACCGCGTCTTGATTAATATTAAAAAAGTGAAAAATATGCTCTAGATCACCATTCCCTCCCTCTTCCATCAACTTAATTAATAAGTGTTCAGGTAACACTTCATAATGACTACGACTACTCGCAAACCCAGCTGCAGACTCAAGTGCTGTTGCAGTATGGCCATTTAGTTTGTCGATAAGTTGTTTTATGCCTTTTGCATCCATGTTGTTTTCCTTAAATCCTGATTACTTTTAATGTTGATATTGTTGATGTGTGTAGCTGTGAACGCTGATGTTTTCCTCAGCACTCCCCAAATAAGAGTTATGACCCAGCAATAAAACGCTTTGTCCTATGGCCTGTTCTTTCACGGCTTTATTGGCTACTTTTATTTGGCAAATCCATTGCACATTACTCGGTAAGTGCGTGCTTAGCATGGCTGCCATTTTTTTACCTTGCGAGTGTTGAGGGTTAAGCGCTATCGCTGTTTCAGAATCGACAGGACCAATAACTATGGTCAGTACACTGCCACTCACCAGCACTCGCTCACCCAGTACAGCTGACTCGCCTAACACCATTTGTTGATCTTTACCAAATGAACTTGGTGAATCTATTTGTTGCCAATTCGCGCGCGTATCATCAACACACAGTTGCTCAACGTCTAACGAGTGACGAAGTAATTGCGCTAAGCCCGCAGCACTAGTTTGCTTTAAGCTCGCGATACCGCACTGTACCTTTTGCTCAGTTTTGCTTGATAAAATAGCCTCTATTAAGTGGTCAAATTGCTCAGCTCCACGACCCTCAACATTAATATGTGACTTTTTCCATGCTTGGAATAGTTGGCAATAAAGTACATGGTTAAACATGTCTAAAAATTGCCTAACTCGCCCGCCGCTTTGCTCATCGCTTGCGGCCTGTTCTAGTAAATAATGTGGCATAGGTGCATCTACGCCATACAAGCCTAAAAATGAAGTCGATAAACTTAAACGGCCGCGCCCTTGATTATCTAGCTCACAGCTTCGAACATCTGTGGCAGGAAAGCCTAGCTCTTTGTAAGGCTTAAACAGCACTCGCTCACTGATGCCTTTTTCAAGCTCTAAGGGCGTTGCCCAGTGCTTTTCTATAAGGCTCATCGCCTTAAACAGGTTAAACTGCCAAGGAGTTGCAATAAGCTTTTCAATAGGTACTGGCAGCTTTGCCCATACTGGGTGCTTAGTTGATTCGTACATATTCATAACTGGTAGCTCTTTCCTGGTTCAATTTCCCAGCAATGAGTTTTATAACTTGGAATCGCATTAACGCGAGTTTGCACGCTTTCATTGATTGGCGCGTACATCAAAAAGAACTGATGCAACATATTGCAAAAATGGTATAGGTCAGCATCACAAACAAATTTACTCTCATCAATGTCAATCAGTACATCAACACCTTTAATGAAAATACCGCGTTTAATTTGGCTTATGGGGGTGGCAGTAATTTTTTGTATACTATCAATACGTAAACGATTTTCTGCTTTTTTTGACCAGTCAAATAGTACAAGTAAACGTTTTAATTCAGTAACTTGTGTTATTTGCGAAAACTTTACATTTAATAAGCTGATCAATTGCCAATGCTTTGGTTGGTCAGGGCAAGGTAAATAGTTTGTTGGCCGAATAACATTTTCAACATTGGCAATACTGGGCATGCTAGGGCCACCAATATTCAGATCGCCCTCTTGTAATAGTTGCCTTGGCCAACCAGCATTAAACACTGTTAAATCAACTGATAAGGTTTCTTTTTCTTCTTCTAAGTTAAAAGGTAACTGTAGATAATGGCAAGGTGCAGCGGCACCAACATCTTTTGTTAAAACAGTAAAAAGCTTTTTTTCGTCTTCAAAAACGCTTTGATATCGCGGCGTGTAATCATATGACTTACCACTTAACGAGTTGCGCCCTTTTACCTCATTAATGGTATAGCTAAATATATGATCGGTGCGATTTTGATCAGCAGTGATCATATAATCTGTACGGTTAGACTCAATACGAATAGGCTCAGCTGGTTGTGCAAACAAATTAATCGCTGGCACACAGTTAAGTAAAATATTATCACGGCTGAGTTGATGTCCCGGTGGAAGTTTACTACTGCCTCTAAACACTAACTCAAATCGGTCGATATGCTCGGGTAAAGTAAAATCTTTTAAGCCATTAAAACGCATAAAGTAAAAACGATCTTTGGCATTAAAATAATCAAGTAGTAACGCATAACCCGGATGACTTTGTTCGGCATGTGGTAACAAAGCGCCATCAATATCTAAGTAGCTTGCACTACATCCCTTCACTTTTAACTTTTTGTTGTGCTCAAAATGTGATGGCCCAAAATCTATCTCTGTAAATTGCTCTGCTGTTTTTAATAACTTAAACAACGAGCTGCATAAAGGCGTGTCACCTCGTAAATAAAACTGTAGATTTGATAAGTCGTAATTTTTCCGCTCCCCTTGACACACAAAACGTAAGCCAACACGAAGCTCTGAACCTAAATGCGATTCTTGATAGCGCACATGTTCCACATCAAGTGGGCTTAGCTGTAAATCGTGGGTGGTAGTAAAAGTGATATTTTTATTATCGACTACAGACTTTTCAGCACTCAAAGTAAGCCCTTTTTCTATTAGATGCGATTTTTGCATTGCTAACTTAGGGTTAAACTTCACAACTGTGCTAGAAGGGTAGTAGCTTAACAAAATTGGACAGAGTTGACGCAACACTTGCTCTGATACTTCTGGTACTGACTCATCTAAGCGCTTTTGAGTATGCGCAGTTAAATACGCAACACCTTCAAGTAACCGCTCAATATGAGGATCACGATCTTTGAGTGCATCAATATTCAGCATGCCCGCATGCTCCGGGTAATGCTGCGCAAATTGTTTGCCTGCTTGAGTTAATAAACGCATTTGAGCATCAAAATATTGTTGCATTTTTTTATCCTTTTACGCTAAATCAATCAAATTGCTTGGCATGCTCTACTACATCGGCTTTACCACCTGACTCAAATCGTGTATTGAGTTTTATGCACTGACCTGATGTTAGAAACGCTTGAATATCAAGCCTAATTACGCAATTTTCTTCACGAATTTCCATCGGAATAACATTGGCATAGCGAACGCGGGGTTCGTATTTCTCAATCAATTTTTTAACTTCAAACGCCAGAGTGTGCTGAGAATAGGGTAAGCCTTCATAGATATCCTCGACATCGGGGAGCCCGTAATCTGCTAAGTGTTTTAAAACACCACGACGTGCATTAAGAAGTTCATTCAAATGTTTACAAACACTATGTTGCTCATCAGTTTGAAAACCTTGACTACCCGTTCGTGTGACAGGTTGAGTTAAAAAATCGAATAACGCCATAAACTTACCTCTAATAAAAGGATATGCTCTCGCATATCCTTTAGGTTTCTCGACTTATCGACCTTCAGTCCAAGAGTCAGAGAACTCAATGTTGCCATCAAGGTAAGTCCACGTAATGCGCTTATAACGTAGGCTAACTGTTTCAAGGTGCGGATAACGCTCCTTGTCTAAGTCTTTTACGTTATGCATTGTTGGTAAAATTGAGGTGATTTTTACATCTTCCAACTTGTGGCAGAAATATTCACGCTCGGTCCCTGTGTCATCAATACGGTACCATTTAAGCTCAAGTTGCTTTAATGTTTGACCGTTTGAACACGCTTTGTACAAGTACGGTGTTGCTGCATCAACCGCTTTTGTAATAACAAAAGGTTCGTGCTTACGCGTACCTGTAAGTTCGCCTGTATCGTTATCTGTAGGAATGCGAAGTTCATGATCAAAGTGTAGGATCTCAATTGAACCTTCACGCTCTGCAACAGTTACAGAACCTTTGATGTCATTACCTTGGTCATCCTTTAACCACATATACGCTGGAATTGCCATTTCATTATTCTCCTTTTAGAATGAATTGTTTCCTATTAGATGGCATAGGCATAAACAACCTTGTTTATGCCCCCCAAAAAGCCCGATGCTTCATGCCACTGGGGAACATGTCCCAAGTTGGGTGCAACCAACTTGGGGCAATTCTGTTACACCAACCAGCTACTCACCAAATTGACGTCTTTGTATACAGCCTGCTTAAATCCGTTTCATCGGCGGCTTGGCAGTTCATTTTTCCCCAGGCATCTGACCTACAAGCGCTAAACGAACATCAATCCCTTCAACTTGAAAGTGTGGGACAATGTAGGTGCTTACACGGTAATAGCCAGGGTTACCCGGAATTTCAGACACTGTTACTTTTGCATCTTTTAATGGGTGGGTAGCTATTAATGATTCGTCAGGGTTATTCATCTTAGTAACCAACGCGCCTAACCAATCATTGAGTTGTTGCTCTAGCTCATGGCGAGGTTTGCTAGAACCAATATTTTCTCGCTGTAGCACTTTTAAATAATGAGCAATACGAGACACCAAGAAAATATATGGTAAACGCGAGTTAATACGTGCATTTGCAGTGGCTTCATGTGTTTCTAGCACTTGCGGTTTTTGTGCACTATTTGCAGAAAAGAAACAGGCAAAATCAGAATTTTTATAATAACTAAGTGGAATAAAGCCTTGGTTAGCAAATTCAAGCTCTTTCGTTTCTGAAATAAGGACTTCGGTAGGTATTTTAGTTTCCGATCCTTTTCCTGCTTCAAATGAATGCAGAGGTAAATTCTCTACTTTACCACCAGACTGCGGACCACGAATATTGACCGCCCAACCATTATCATGAAAACTGCGAATAATGTTTGCCGCAAATGCAAACGTTGCATTACCCCATAAATAACGCTCATGGTGCTGACTGTTTACATCTTCTTGGTAGTTAAAATTACGAATTGGATTTGTTTCACCGTACGGTAAACGCAATAAGAAACGTGGGAATGCTAAACCAATGTAACGTGAATCTTCTGACTCTCTAAAGTTCTTCCAACGTAAGAACTCTGCACGCTCCATGTATGAGCCAATATCTTGAATTTTAGATACTTCATCAAGTGAATCTTTCAAGAAGAACTTAGGTCCTACACTGCCCATAAACGGACAATGTGCGGCAGCTGATACCCGTGAAATTTCTTGTAGTAACGATACGTCAGGTGCAGAACAATCAAACTCAAAATTAGACACCATTGTCGAAACTGGTTCACCGCCTGGGGTGTCATAATCGGAGGTATAAACGTGCTTATAAAGTGCTGATTGTGTAGTATCAGGCGCTTCTTCAAAGTCATCGCGCAGTGTTTCTTTATCAACATCTAGCATTTCAATTTTGATGTTCGCGTTATTAGGCGTACGGTTAATTAAGTAACGTAATGATCGCCACGCTGATTCAACTTTTTGAAAATCTGGATGATGTAATATCTGATCCAGTTGCTGTGAAATGATCGTATCTACTTTTGCGATATAGTCATCTAATAATAGCTTATCGATTCGAGTAACTGATTCACCACTCGTGCCAGCCATATCTAAAAATACGTTAATTGCTGCTGTGAGTCGCTCGTTAGCGCGAGTCTCGGCTAAGTTGCTTGCATCACGAAAAGTATCTAGCTTAATTTCGCTACCTACGGGAGCAATATCAACCATACTGCATAAATTCTCATAGGTTGATACCGGTGCTTGCTCAACAGTGTGAGCCGCTACATTTAATTGTTCTTGCATTGACATGGCAACGTCCTTATTCAGTCACAGGTTGTTTTTCGTCTTCTGATGCAAGCGGCGCTATTTCATCTAGCTTCGCTTTTAATTCATCAAGCTCAGGTTGGTTCTGTAAAACACGTTCCAACTCTTTTCTAAGCGATGAGTTATCAAGAAGATTTGACTTTAAATCACGCAATAAATTACGCATTGCCATCATCTTATTTAGCTCAGGGACTTGCGCTGCAACTTGCTCAGGATCAAATGACTTAAATGAATCAAACTGCAAATTAACGTTGATTTCTCCATCGCCTTTTATTTTATTATTGACCTGAAAATTGGCTTTAGGGGCAATATCTTTTAACACTTGTTCAATGTTATTTTTATTGATGGTCACGCGTTCACGCTCAGCTAGTTCTTGGCTATTTTGGCCATTTGAATAGTCACCAATAACCAGCATTTTTAGAGGTAATTCACTCTTTTGTGATGCCCCATCTGTATCAAGCTCTAGCGAGATATTGATCCGCGCTCGTGGTATCTCTTTTTGAAATGTATCTGTCATGTTTCTTCCTTTGCAGTTTGTTTGTCTAACGACTCAATTCCAATTCGGCGTGGTTAAACCCAAGCAATTGCTTGCGCAGGGTTCGTAACCATCATTCGCTGACTAATTTGCTTAGCAGCTAAACTCATGTCATCACTCTCTGTCTGGGACAAGTTGGCATAACATTGCTTGGCAAAACGCCATACTTCCATGCAAAACGGTTGTTGCCACTTCGCTAATTGATAGGTTTCAATTTGCTCGAGTAATTCGGTTAAAATGGCTAAAGCATGTTCGTAGTGCTCAGCCTTAATAAGCAACTTTGCCTTAAGTAACTGACATTGTGCTTGATCAAATCCGGTTGGCGTAGCTAGTTGTGCTGCGAGGCTAAGCGCATTACTGAGCTGCCCTTTTGCAACTTCTTCGCATAAGGCTTTATATTGCTCATCGAACAAATTAACTTGCGATTGCTGAGAATCATTTTGAGTAGCCTGCGCATTAGCAATTTCCCGTAACGCTTCTTTATTGGCAGGGCTGCATAACCCCGAACCATCGTCGTACTGTAAATTTGTTAATAACGGAAAGTGATTAACTAACCCAACAAGCTGCTGCTCTAACCATTGAACTAACTTCACTTTATTGAGTTGTTTTAGTGCCGCGATTGTTAGCATTTGCAAATTCAAATTAAATTGCATTGCCCCTTCCATAAATAGACCTTCAGCAAGTAACAATGCGTGTTCAGCTTGCTCAGCAGCAAGCGCATTTTCGATTGGTGCAAATGCCGCTGCACGGGGAGCGGGTAAACGTGTTTTACCATTGTCATTAGCAGGAATAGCTAAACCAGACCAGCGTGCAGCACGAGAAAGCTTTAAAACACGCTCAAAATTATTGTGCTCTTTATCAAAGTTAAGAAGCTCTCGTATCGCAGCTAAATAAGTCGTGTCACTAGCAATTTCTGTAACTTTAGGGACGGCACTCATCGCTTTAGTCTGACTGCCTTGTGAAATAGGCTCTGCAGTAGCAGTTTGAGTGACTGGTTTTAGGTCGCTAGGCTCCTGTTCAGGCACTGGCTTAACGACTGGATTTCGCTTTATTTGCTCTAAAACCCATTCATTAAGGGTTGATAGAGGCCCTGATTCCGCGTCGAGCATTGGTACTGATACATGATTATACTCTGCAAGTACGTTTTCTAATTCAGCCCACTGCTCTGGGCTTGAATTCTGCCCTTGAGAAATGCCTTTTAGTCGCTCTTGTTGTTGTAAAAACCACGTATTAACAGCACTGCGCATACGCGCTTTGAGTGGATGAACCTGCTCTGTAAAGCGAGCTAACAATTGATTTAAAAGCTTTAAAGAATAGGTTAAACCAATAACACCAAACTCACTGGTTGCCGCTAAGCATAAGTAGCTCACAATACGTAAGTCTTTACTTTGGTTTCGCAATAAGTCAGTGGCTTGAATAAACATGACTTTAAAGTCAACTTCACCAACACCTGATGATGAGGCTTTTAATGTTTTAAACGTTTCTTCATATTTAAGATCTTCACCACACGCTAATCCAGATAACGGACTGCTTAGGTCATCAAGCCACTCTTGCCAGCTGTTGTGAGTATGAGGAATTATAAGGCTCATGCTTTGCACCACCTTCTTAAAGCATCATAAACACTCATATTGTCCATATCTGCAAAATTAAGACTGTACTCGCTCGGCACTTGATCCTGTGACAAATTAACCAGATCAACGATATCGTTTGATTTATCTTCCGCAAGCCACACTGAGCCAAAATACGACGCAGGTACAGGACGACAAAATACCGTTAGACTTGGCGGGTTATTTTGGCTACCTAATTGATAAAAAAACCAGGGTTGCCAATTATGATCCGCAACCATAGAGGCAATTAAATGCAACCAAAAACCTGCAACTAACGCGCTTTCATGTGTAAATGAAGGCATAGGAAGGCGAATACCAAATTGCGTGCGCAAACACCCACGATTAGCAATCGACTTTAACACCGCAGAGAGCTCTTCAATTAATATTGCTCTTCGGTGAATATCATTAATTCCCAAATGCTGCCACACAACACTCATTGGGATACTGCGTAATTTATCCAGTTCTAAATTCAAGTTAGGTTGATGTTTCAGTGCATCGGCTACTTTGCTATACGAATTAGCTTGTTCAGCCATTGCATCAATAGAGTTCGCCTGAACTATACGATCATTCACGCCTAATAAGTGCTCAATGACATGACTTGCAAACAAAAACAAAAATGCAGGATGACGCTTGTAGGTCTCAAGTCCGCTATAAATAAATGAGCTAAATGGATAAAAACGGCCACTGCTATCGGCACTTGGCTGCAATACACCTAGTAAACTACTGTCATCACTATTTCCTGACACAAAAAATAATGAGGCAACACCATTCAATGCCGTAGTTTTTCCGCCTATTGGCGTTGTTTCCTAAAAGTTTGAACTATCTTGCCAGCCTGTGATCAGATCATCTATATCCTACTAGCCCGTGCAACAACAATGAGCAAAATCACAAACTGGTCTCACTATAATCAAGCCCTCGTTAACCGCGGTAATAT
>NZ_JACDWU010000130.1:0-260 GCF_016464045.1 Pseudoalteromonas sp. bablab_jr011
GATTTCAAAAGAGATTAGTGCCTCTCCTGACAGTGCTCAATGGCAATCCATAAATTGGAAAACTGTTGAGTCACACGTTTTAAAGCTTCAGATGCGTATTGCAAAAGCAACAAGAGAAAGTAAACACGGCAAAGCGAAAGCGTTGCAGTGGATACTGACTCACTCGCATTCGGCAAAACTTCTTGCTGTTAAGCGAGTATCACAAAACAAAGGCAGTAAAACGCCCGGAATAGACGGCGTCATCTGGAATACGGATACGC
>NZ_JACDWU010000131.1:0-321 GCF_016464045.1 Pseudoalteromonas sp. bablab_jr011
GACTGGTCTTCCGTTGCAAGAGAATTTGAAGAACTTTATTCAAGGAGAAACGCAAATGATGATTTCAAAAGAGATTAGTGCCTCCCCTGACAGTGCTCAATGGCAATCCATAAATTGGAAAACTGTTGAGTCGCACGTTTTTAAAGCTTCAGATGCGTATTGCAAAAGCAACAAGAGAAGGTAAACACGGCAAAGCGAAAGCGTTGCAGTGGATACTGACTCACTCGCATTCGGCAAAACTTCTTGCTGTTAAGCGAGTATCACAAAACAAAGGCAGTAAAACGCCCGGAATAGACGGCGTCATCTGGAATACGGATACGC
>NZ_JACDWU010000132.1:0-134859 GCF_016464045.1 Pseudoalteromonas sp. bablab_jr011
TAAATGCGCGTGATTACAATCGCCAACTGGTTGAAGCGATGATCAAAGTGAAGGCGCTAAATAAGATCAACACCCTTGGTCTGCCTAAATATCAGTAAGTTAAGTGAATTTGTTAGAGAGTTGCATTTGATCAACAAGGCCGCCATCACGGTGTATTTTATCGTTCTATGTTCGGCAACTTTCACATTGAAGCCAGTCGGGTCAAATTGCTCCGTCACTATTCAAAATGTGGTTTTCACTGTGTCATTATGTTTGGTGATAGGTTCTTTCTTTTTGCCCCCTTCTACACGTTAACGTCACGGCAAACACAAGGACTAAAACGCTATAATTCCAATTTATTAGATTGGTTACACGAAAAAAGTAAACACAGAAAACTGCTCTAACCGCTTAAGCAAAAGAAAGATGCTTTAATTAAAACATGTTGTGAAAACGCACCATGCTTATATTTATTAAATCATAGTATTTAGAGGATGTATTTAAGACATTGAATTTTAATGCACTTTATAGAAGCAGCCACCAGGTGGTTTGACTATTTAGTGAAAAATATAGTCAAACCACAGTCAGGCTCTGTTTAAAGAGTGGGCTCTTAGTTATCCCATTCTTTAAGGGTGTCTTTAACCAATTCGTAACGCCACGAGTTTAATAAATCGGGTTTTGAACTGGCTTTACGCTCTTGTGCATCGAGCTTCCAGTTCCAACTTATTAATTGGTTAATTTGCTTTTTAGACGCTAAGACATCTTCTGGAATACCCTGCTCTTTTGCTACTTTAGTGATCTTTTGCTTAATATCTTTCGCCGCCTTTTTATAAGCTGGAAAATCAATAAGACGCTTTAATTGCTGCGGATGCTCACTAACGTCAATCGCTTTTCCTCGCTCGATGCACTGTAATATTTCAACCCCCGAACGATTTACTTCCATCGGCTCAATACCCGGTACACGGCGTAAAGAGTTTAAGCTTGCGGGTTTACGTTTGGCAATTTCAACCATATTGTGCTCTTTCACTACAAAGTTAAGCGCAAGGTTTTTTCGCTCAGCTTTTTCACGGCGCCATGCAGCAAGCTCTCGTAATACAGCTAAGTCATGAGGACGTAATTGCCATGCATTTTTAATATCTTTATAAAGCTGATCATAAGGCGTTTGATAAGCCCGTTTTTGCGCAACCAACTCACTTTCACTAATGACGATATCAAAAAAGCCAGCTTCATCAATTTGCTTTTTAATTATTTCGAAACAAGGTAATAAATGAAAAGTATCGGCTGCTGCGTAATCTAGCTGTTTTTTGGTTAATGGGCGTTGTAGCCAGTTTGTTCTTGATTCGCTTTTATCTATTTCGATATCAAGTAATTCTTTGACCATGTGGGCGAACCCCATGCAGTTGCCATGCCCTAAAATTTGCAGTGCAAACTGGGTATCAAACAAGGGGGTGGGAACAAAACCCGCGTACTTTTGAAACACCTCAATATCTTCTGACGGAGAGTGCAATACCTTTAAAACATCTGGGTTTTTAAGCACTTGCCAAAAATCATAAAGTGACAACTCTGCCAATGGATCGATTAGCGCTAAGTGCTCACCATCAAAAACTTGAATAAGTGCGACCTCTGGGTACAAGGTGCGACGGCGCATAAATTCGGTATCAATAGCAAGCACAGACTTGCCTGTAATTTGTTCTACAAAATCATTTAATTGGTTTTGCGTTTCGATCACTTGGTATTGCACTTATACCCCTTTAAATATCAATTACCATAAAAAAAGCCGGCTAATGCCGGCTCTTATTATTTTTCGTCCTTTAAGGCTCTTCTCAGAATCTTACCAACGTTTGTTTTTGGTAATTCATCCCTAAACTCAACCAGTTTAGGCACCTTATAGTTCGTTAAATTATCACGACAGTGTTTTATTATATCTTTTTCAGTTAAAGATTGATCTTTTTTCACGACAAAAACTTTAACTTGTTCACCACTTACTTCATGCGGGATACCGATTGCTGCGACTTCAAGCACACCTTCGTGCATTGCAACCACTTCTTCAATCTCATTTGGGAATACATTAAAGCCCGACACAATGATCATGTCTTTCTTACGATCCACAATATAGAAGAAACCTTCATCATCGTATGTCGCAATATCACCTGTTGCAAACCAGCCATCTTTTAAGCACTCAGCTGTGGCATCTGGGCGATTATAATAACCGAGCATAACTTGTGGGCCTTTAACCCATAGTTCGCCGGGTTCACCTTTTGCTGCTTCTTCACTGTTTTCAAGCATTAGCTTAATATCAGTGCTTGGCGCAGGTAAACCAATTGAGCCATTGTAGCTGTCTAGATCGTATGGACTCACTGTAACAAGTGGCGCACACTCAGTTAGGCCATAGCCTTCCATCAATTTGGTTTTTGTGACAGCTTGCCATTTTTCGGCAACAGGACGTTGCACCGCCATACCACCGCCTAATGACATTTTTAAACTTGAGAAATCAAGTTCAGCAAATCCCGGAGTATTCAATAAACCATTAAACAACGTATTTACACCCGTCACGGCTGTAAATTTATGTTGCGCTAACTCTTTGACGAAACCAGGCATATCACGTGGGTTTGTGATCAGCACGTTTAAGCCACCATATTTCATGAAGGTTAAACAGTTAGCTGTCAGTGCAAAGATGTGATAAAGCGGCAGTGCTGTAATAACCACTTCTTTACCGCGCTCTAAAACATTATCTAAGCAACCTGATACTTGTTCAAGGTTACCAACCATATTACCGTGCGATAACATAGCCCCTTTTGACACACCGGTTGTTCCACCTGTGTATTGTAAGAATGCTAAGTCGTTAAGATCGACATCTGGCTTTTTATAGGTTGCTTCATCACCCGCAAGCACATCAGAAAACTTGATTACATTTGGGAGTGAGTAACTTGGCACCATTTTTTTGATATATTTAACAACAAAGTTAACGATATGCTTTTTGAGGCCGCCAACCATGTCGCCCACTTGTGTGACCACAATGTGTTTGACGTTCGTTTTTGGTAATGCTTTTTCGAGGGTGTCAGCAAAATTAGCAAGAATAAATATTGCAGATGACTCAGAGTCATTTAACTGATGCTCTAATTCACGAACCGTGTAAAGTGGATTGACATTAACCACTACACAACCAGCGCGAAGAATACCTAAAATTGTTACCGGCGTTTGCAGTAAGTTAGGCATCATTACCGCTACTTTATCGCCTTTTTTTAGACCAAGATCATTTTGAATGTACGACGCAACACGTTTTGTTGCACTGTCGATTTCGCTGTAGGTCAACACTTTACCCATGTTAGTAAAGGCTGGAAGGTCACTATAGTCAGCAAAACTTTTTTCAAACAAGTCGAGTAACGAGTGATAATGCTCAGGGTCGATTGTTTCAGGCATACCTTCTGGGTAGCGCTTAAGCCAGATTTTTTCCACTCTTAGCTCCTGTTTATAATTATATTTTTTAATAACCTTAATCTAACTAAGGCCGTTTCACAATGGAGTAAATACTCTAATGGTGCAGATAATCCCATATTTGGTGCAATTATACAATTAACTTGCTTTATCGTGCCTAATAAATGCATGAATGTGTTCTAAGGTTAATGCAGGACTTTGCATATGGCAATGGTGACCGCCTGGTATCTGATGAATTTTTAACTCCTTGTAATATTTACCATAAGCATCTAAGTTTTGTTTTACGAACTCAAATCCTTTATCGCCCATTATAAGCTGGCATGGGGCTTTAATGAGTTTAATTGTTGCTTCACATTGTGCCTCATTAAAACGAAACCCTGAATGATTTTTAAGCTTAGGATCGGTTCTCAAGTACCACTTACCACCCTTTTCATAACAATTACGCTCCATGAGGAGCGCAGCGTGCGGGTACGCTAAATCACCACTGGCGAGTCTTGCACTAATAATGTGCGCCTTTGACTCAAATGCGCGTGGCTGTTTACTGTTTACACGTGCCCGGTTCAAAATTGCTTTTCGAAGTTGACTCGCTGTATCTGAACTGGGTGTAGTCACACAGCCTATCCCTTCTATAAAATTGACCGAGGCCACTTTTTCTGGAAAGCAACTTGCGAAAACGCCTGCAACCATCGCTCCCATCGAATGACCAACTAAGTGAACACGATCCACATTGAGTGTCGCAAGTAACATATAGATATCATCAATGTAATCTATAAAGTAGTAATGTGCATCTTTATTACGCCAATCTGATAAGCCGTGCCCCGGAAAATCAACGCAATACCATGTGTGGTTTAAGGTCGCATTATGTAGCATAGGTAGGTAACTATTTGCGTTATCTAGCCATCCGTGTAAAGCAATCACAACCTCTTCACCATGACCAAAGGTTAGGCCATGCAAGGTTTTATCGCCAGTTTGATAAGAAAAAGGCTGCACACTTGCTCCTATTTTTTAAACGTTTCAACTTAAAGGCGTTTATTTATCGTCTGGCTAGTATACAATAATCTCGGCAGTATAAATAAGGGCACAATAATAAGGTTACATCAATGAAATTTAAATTAAGTCTTTTAGCATTATTATGCTCAGCAAGTTCAGTTATGGCTGAATCTGCACCAAAAAATATCATTTATATGATTGGTGATGGAATGGGCCCTGCATATACCACCGCTTATCGTTACTTTAAAGATGATCCAAACACCAAAGTTGTCGACCCCACTGTATTCGATACTATTTTACGTGGTATGGCGCACACTTACCCTGATGACCATACTTATGTAACAGACAGTGCAGCGGGCGCAACAGCGTTAAGCAGTGGACGAAAAAGTTATAATGGCGCTATCGCCGTTGATACTGACAAAAAGCCAGTCAAAACAATGCTCGAAATAGCTAAAGAGCGTGGCATGACAACGGCTCTTGTGGCAACGTCACAAATTAATCATGCAACACCTGCGAGTTTTGCAGCGCACAATGAATCTCGTCGTAACTATGACGAAATTGCTAACGACTATATTGATAATAAAATCGCCGGTAAATTACCCGTCGATCTTATGTTAGGTGGCGGTACGAAATACTATGTACGTGATGATCGCAATCTTGTAGAAGAGTTTAAATCTGCTGGTTATCAGTACAGTGATGACTTTGCAGCCCTTAATGAGATAAAGCAAATACCTGCGCTGGGTTTATTTGCCGAAGTCGGTTTACCGTTTGCGCTGGACGAAAACTCAACACGTTTAACACAAATGACGTCTAAAGCGCTTGATTTACTTGATGGTCAAAATGATAAAGGGTTCTTTGTCATGATCGAAGGCAGTCAAATTGATTGGTGTGGTCATGCGAACGATATCGCGTGTGCAATGGGTGAAATGGACGACTTTGCAAAGTCTATCGAACAGGCAAAAGCGTATGTTGATAAAAACCCAGACACGTTACTTGTCATCACAGCTGATCACTCAACAGGTGGTTTAACTCTGGGTGCTCACGGTCAATATAAGTGGGAAACAGAAGTCGTTAAAGGTGTTAAAGCAACGGCGGGTACCATTACTGATGAGTTACAAAAAACTGACGACTTAAAGTCAGTATGGCAACGTTATACTAATATTGAATTTACCGAAGAAAATAGTATCAAACTTGAGCAAGCTAAAAAAATGGGTGATAAAGCGTTACTCCTTGCTGTAAAAGATATCATTAACCACGCTAGTTTTACTGGCTGGACAACGGGTGGTCATACGGCTATTGACGTACAAGTTTTTGCTTACGGTCAGCGCGCAAAAGACTTTTACGGTTCGCAAAACAACACAGACATTGCTGATAAATTGATTGATTTTATTAAACAGTAATCGTTTTAAACGAAAAAAGCCTAAACAAGTGTTTAGGCTTTTTTATGTTTATCGTTTTCACATTAAGCGTACACATCTACACCTATCAAGCTTTGCACCTCAGCACGTCGCTCTAAATTAGCAAACTCGGTATACGTCGAAATAGCACGGCTAATTTTCGGGTTATTTGGCTTATCGTAAATGGTTTGCTGATAGTTTTGTGACTCTGTTTTAAATTCGGCTGCGAGCGCAACACCTTGAGGGCTCGTTTTAACGTATTCCGTTGACGATTTTTGCTCAGCCGATTGGTCTGATATCGCCTTAGGCGCATCAGTTACGGTATTTTTACGGCTATACTGACCCGGTATATCGCCAGTGAAAAAGCCTGAGCCAATCGGTAACGTCAAGGTCTTAATCCCAATTTAAAGATGCTTAAATTATGTGTCATAAATGCCAACGCTGCAAGTTTAGGGTGTGGTTATTCCCCATAAATAGGTTATAACGCAGCACACATACCAAACACGCGCTGCCCTTCGAGTTCTTCCGAGTGGCGATTAACTCTTGGTTGCCTACATAATATAGATGAGAGGCTGAGCAGCACACGGCAGCTTTGCTCGATTATTACTTGGCTCACTAGGTTACAAACCTCGCACCGCGATTAAATCCCTTCTAGCGTGAACACATTTTAATTATGAAAGGTCAACATGTTCTCGTTATTCACGCCCGGGAAGCTTTTTCCACGTTACGGTATCTCGCACATATTTAGGTTGAGCATTTGCAGCACTTACCGTATCACCTTTTTCAAAGGCACTGGCAACCGATGCCAACATGTACTGAGCATCAGGCAATAAAATATCTGGACTTACGCTTATATTTGCCATTTCACTGACAAGTTCTGGGTACGTTTTCCAGCCTGTACCTACCGCCGTTGCGGAGTTATCTGGCAGGGTAAGTAGTTCTGGTTTAATCACTTGTTCTTCATTCACAAGTGTCATTAAACCGTGCTCATTTGCTTGATATTGAGCAAAGTATATTTCCCCCATACGTGCATCAATTGCTGAGAGCACATCTGAAACATGATGTTGTTCATGTGCTTGCTGAGCCATCATTTGCAGCGTTGATACACCCACAAGCGGTAATTTGGCCGCATAGGCCAAACCTTGCGCGATGGCTACGCTGATACGTACCCCCGTAAAACTGCCGGGACCTTGACCAAAACCAATCACGTCTAACTGCGTTAATTTACACTGTGCTTTGGTTAATAATCCATCAATCAAAGGCAATATTTTTTGACTGTGCTGTTGCGGGCACTCTTCAAAATGATGAAATGTTTGCCCTTGATAATGAAGCACAATTGATAAGGCTTCTGTTGATGCATCGAGGGCAAGAATATTTTGTTTAATCATCTACATTACTCTAATTGATCTGTTCTAAAAAGGCGTTTGCCATTGCTAAATCACGCGTACGTCGCATGGGTGGCAAACTTTTTAAAAATACTTGGCCGTATTGGCGTGTCACTAATCGATTATCACAAATAACCAATACACCTTTATCTTTGTTATCACGAATAAGGCGCCCTACTCCTTGCTTTAGGGCAATTACCGCTTGAGGTAATTGAATATGCGCAAAAGGGTCTTTACCTTGCAGTTGGCAATCTTGCATGCGCGCTTGAAGCAGGGGGTCGTCTGGTGCAGCAAACGGTAATTTATCAATAATAACACAACTTAATGTACTGCCTCTAACATCCACCCCTTCCCAAAAAGAGGCAGTGCCAAGTAAAACAGCATTACCGTGGCGAGTGAATTTTTCAAGAATAATCCGTTTTGACATTTGCCCTTGCATGTACACCGGGTAATCTAATTGTGTGGTTAACCCTTCCGCCACCAAATGCATCATACGGTAACTTGTAAACAGTACAAAGCAACGCCCTTTGGCTGATTTAATAAGCTCAAGCGTTAACTTAATAATGGCATGTGGCATGTTGTTAGCGTGCGACTCAGGTAAATAGCGAGGTAAACACAGCAAGGCCTGTTGTTCATAGTCAAATGGGCTTTCAACAATCATGCTTTGCGCGGGTTTTAAACCAAGGCTGGCGTTAAAGTGGCCAAGATCATTATCTACCGACAACGTGGCTGAGGTAAAAACAAATCCAGCCCCAGTGTCTTTCATCATCTGTGCAAATTTTGCCGACACGTTCAGCGGCGTAATGTTCACCGTTAAATAGCGACGCGTGGTTTCGTACCAATAGCTATAACCTGTTTGTGCTGTATCGAATACGCGTTCAAGCTGCCCTTTAAAGGCCAACGTGCGTTCAAAGGGGTGCTCTATTTTTTCACTGCGATCTAAGCATAGTTTTAGTACTTGATATAAAAAGTCGAGATCGCTTATCACCCGATGCAGTGCCGCGCAGATATCTTTATCGGCCAGCTTTTCTCGCCAATCTCCGCGACTGCCATCAATACCAAACTGCAAGCGTAAGTCAGCCACACTGGTTTCTAGTTTATTGAGCGTTTTACCCAGCTGCAACATATCGGGGATATCGGCACGGTAAATTGCCCGCAGATCATTAATTAAATCCACCAGCTTTTTTGTACTGACACTTTCACCAAAGTAATCACTGGCAATCTCACTTAATTGGTGTGCTTCATCAAAAATATAGGCATCGGCTGTTGGCATTAATTCAGCAAAACCGGTGTCTTTTACCGCCATATCAGCGAAGAATAAGTGGTGATTAATCACCACAACATCAGCTTCCATCGCATTTAATCGTGCTTTACGTATATAACAATCTTGAAAGTCAGGGCACTCTTTCCCTAAGCAATTATCGGCCGTTGAACTGACATAGGGCAGCACTTTTGCATCTTCTTCAATACCAATACAATCGGCTAAATCACCTGAACGTGTTTCGCTGGCAAATTTTGCGACCATTGCTAATTGATGCATGACATCCGGGTCATCTGTTGGCACGTGCGCTACATGCTGACTTAACCGATATGTACATAAATAGTTTGCACGGCCTTTTAATAAGGCCACTTTTTTTGTCGCGCTTAATGCTTTTACTAAGTTTGGCAAATCACGATGAAACAACTGCTCTTGCAGGGCTTTTGACCCAGTAGAAATAATTGTCTTACCTTTTGATTTTAATGCAGGAGCCAAGTAAGCATAAGTTTTACCCGTCCCCGTTCCTGCCTCAACCACTAATTGATGACGTTTTTGCAAGGCGTCATCAACCGCAACAGCCATATCAATTTGTGGCTGTCGAGGTGTGTATCCATCAAGAGAAAGCGCAAGAGGGCCAGTGGCACTGAAAAGTTGTTTGATAAACTTCGCCAATAGATTAAAAGTGATGGCCAGATTTTACGTAACTGACTTGCCAAGGGCAAGACTAAATACAATGGGGCTAGACATCACTCACACCTAAAAATATCTATCCATAAAGGTATACAAATTGCTTTCTGTTATGGCATATACGTCATAAGAGTTGAATATGTTTTCTGAATTGGCACTAAATGTGTGGGTAAACGAGCCATGGCTACTCGTAATTGGTGGCACATTTACAGCTGCTATTATATTGTTTTTAATAAAGTTTATAATTATTTACTGTTTAAAAACGTGGACCCAGCGCACAGACTTTGTGTTTGACTCTTTGCTCGTCGACTCAATTTCCACGCCACTTACTTTATGCACAATGATGGTGCTTGTGATCATTTTTGGTCATTTATTAAACATGACTGATTTTCTAACTGACTACCCGCTTCCTATCGCAGCGACTGCGAAATCAATATTAATTTTTGCTTTAGTGCTATTTTTAGATCACTTCTTATTCGGTACCGTTGACTATTACAGTTCGCGCTCTTTAGTGGTGTCTAACAGCCGCAGCATTATTAAAGGAGTGATCCGCTGTGTCATTGTCAGTGTTGGACTACTGGTTTTATTAGGCACATTAGGTATTTCAATCACGCCTATTATCGCGTCGCTAGGGATCACTTCCCTCGCCGTTGCTCTTGCCTTACAGCCGACATTAGAAAATTTTTTCTCTGGGGTTCAACTGGTTATCGATAAACCTATTAGAGTCGGCGACTTTATCGAGCTTGAGAGTGGTGACCAAGGGTTTGTTGAAAAAATAGGCTGGCGATCAACGTGGGTGAAAATGTTGCCCAATAACATGATAGTGATCCCCAATAGTCAGTTGTCTAAATCGCGAATCATCAATTATTTTTACCCTGAAAAAGAGCTCAGTGTGCCAGTGGAAGTGGGGGTACATTATGGTTCCGATCTTGAAAAGGTCGAGCAAATAACACTTGATGTAGCAAGGCAAGTTCTAAAAAGCCATGAATGGGGAATTGATGACTACGACACGTTTGTCGTGTTTCACACCTTTGATCAATCAAGTATCAATTTTACTGTGATGCTAAGAGTGAAAGAGTACTTTAATCGTTTTTGGGTGAAATCGGCTTTTATCAAAGCATTACATAAACGCTACGCCCAAGAAGGTATTGTGATTCCTTACCCTATTCGTGCTATAAACACGACACAAGAGTCTGCGTCGTTTAAAGACTCACATTGACCTAGCTAAATTTATGATAATTGCACTTTCCAACAGGTTGGATTTGTCTCTTTTGAGACAATTTTAACAGCAATTATACAAATGCAATCAGCACCTTGAATTTTTACTCTAAAATTTAATGAAAATCGCATAAACACTGTGACATACGTATGATACAGGCGTACCATATGCGCCCAGAAAGTGACTGCTTTCTGTGTCTTGTTTATAAAATATTTAAGGTCAAACAATGAATGCTTGGTACCTCATTTGTTTTCTTTCAGCATTAGCTATTTTTATTGCTTTTGCTAACCAGTTCATCCTCAAAATGCAAACAACAATTGCTATAACAACAGGCTCTGTTGTTATTTCTTTACTCCTTATTCTCGCCGTTAAAATGCTCGGTGATTCCACAGCCCTCGAAATGACTCAGGTGGTTTCAAGTATTAACTTTAATCAGTTATTGTTAAAGGGCATGCTAGGGTTTTTGCTGTTTGCAGGTGCGCTTGAAATTAATTTAGCAGCGCTGCGTAAACAGCGGTGGGAAATAACCGCATTAGTGCTATTTTCAACCATTACTTCAACCGTGATTGTAGGGTACTTGAGCTATTATTTATTTGCTTTTGTGGGCTGGCCTGTCCCTTTCATTTACTGTTTGTTATTTGGAGCATTAATTAGCCCTACTGACCCTATTGCCGTGTTAGCCATTATTAAACAAATGCGAGCCCCAGAAGGTATTTCTGTGCAAGTGGAAGGTGAGTCTTTGTTTAATGATGGTATTGGTTTGGTGATCTTTACCACTATTTTCTCGGTGGCTTTTTATGGTACAGAGGCAACGTTTACTGACGTAGCAGAGTTATTTTTAGTCGATGCAATCGGCGGCATTGTGTTTGGTTTAGTAATCGCATTAGTCGGGCACTTTTTAATCATTAATAGCCGCGATGTTAATATTCGCTTATTACTAACACTCACCATTCCTACTGCGGGCTTTGCAGCTGCTAACATTTGGGAAATATCAGGTGCTCTGGCAATGGTCACAAGTGGTATTTTGTTGGGTAATATTACCCGCTCAAAAGCGACTGAACGAACCGGTCCTGAAGATACTCGCTATGTAAAAGACTTTTGGCATGCAACCGACAGTTTCTTAAATGCCTTACTATTTTTGATTATCGGTATGCTAATTGTCACTATGCCTATCACCATTCAAGAAATTGGTCTTGGCTTACTCATGGTACCTGTTGTATTACTTGCGCGTTTTATCAGCGTGGGGACGCCATTTATGTTATTCAAGAAGTATAGGCAATACGACAAACATTCTGTGAAGATTCTAACATGGGGTGGCCTAAGAGGCGGGTTAGCACTGGCAATGGCTGCGGCAATACCTCGCGACCAAGTAATGATTGCGGGCTCAGACCTTCATGATTTAATTGTCATTGTGACTTACGTCGTCGTCATTTTTTCTATTATTGTGCAAGGCTTAACTATTTCACCACTTATTCAAAGCAGTATTCAATCTGCCAAACACGTAACTGAGAAATAGTATCGCTGCATGTGCGTTATACCAATTGAGTTAATTGTTGAACCTAATGAAAGTTAAACATTTGACTCGGTTGGTATTAATAGGTTCTTTTTTATCACTTTTGTTTTGTACATTCGGCTATCTGCTAGCGCCAATAGGTGTGACAGTGAGCATGGTTTTTGCCCTGAAAAATTGGCAATCCCATGCGAAAAACTAAGGTTAAATTTATGCTTAAATTGGCCTGACAATTCACTAAATGATTCAGCTAATCGCTGCATAATGACTTCGCATTCTTGGGTACTCAAATCAGTAAACAAAATAACAAATTCATCGCCACTCAATCGGGCAAACAAATCTGCTTTTCTGCAACACGATGCTAGAACATTGGCGAAGCCTTTCAATACCTCATCGCCAGTAGCATGACCAAACGTATCGTTAATCGGTTTAAAATTATCGAGATCAATAAAGACCAACTTCGCTTTTAAATTTTGTCTGATACATAAATCTAAATAACGCTCAGCCGTACTGCTGAAACTTCGTCGATTAGGCAATAATGTTAACTCATCAGTTGTTGCCAATTGCATCACTGCGAGCTCCCGTTCAATAATGGCGGTAAAGTCTTTTAACACATTCGCTTGTTCTTGGGTGAACGACCGAGGCTGATGGTCAATTATGCATAAAGTGCCAATACGATTGCCTGACTGCAATGTAATAGGGCTGCCGGCATAAAAACGAATGTTGGGCTCACCTGTTACCAAGGGATTATCAGCAAACCTAGGGTCTAGCAAAGCATCACAGACTACCAATGGACCATTATCTAAAATCGCATGGGCACAAAAAGAGATATCACGCGGTGTTTGTTTTACGCTGACCCCAATGCATGACTTGAACCACTGCCGGTGTTCATCAACAAGACTGATTAAACAAATAGGGACCGAAAAGAACTGCTGAACAAGGCGCGTTATTCTATCCAGCGCTGGATCATTTGGGGTATCTAAAATTTCGAGTGCACGAAGCTCTTCAAGGCGCGCTTTTTCACTAAATGGTACTGCTGGCTTATCCATAATATCGCCTTGAATCTGAAAATTAATTTTACTCTATAAACCTAGCACAAAGTGCTAGAAAACGAGATAAAAATAATTTTATTTTCTTAAGCATTAAGCCCATGTATCGAGGTGCTTATTGCCGTCTTCATCTTCTTCGATAATATCTTTATCATTTTTATTAGCACTTTTATTAGCACTTTCGGCTGCTTTTTTACGCCGTTCAATTTCGCGTTTTTGCCGCTTTTCGAGTTCAATTCTCTGCACGTTCGCATCTTTTACGCCCGCAATGTGGAATGCACCTTTACTCTCAAGTTGTAAACGCGTGATGCGTCCTAAAAAGGGGATCATGATATCCATTTGTACCTCCTACCCATCCACTTATTATCGACCGTTATAGCATATTCTTTAATTGCAAAAAAAAGTGCTTGCCAAAAATATTAAAAACATGTTTATCTATATACGTAAATTATTTAAACAGATTAACGCACTGGTTTAGACAAACGAGTGCAACACAGGAAAGATTATGCGCTTCAACTTGACAACTATCCATCATCACCATCATTCACCGGAATAGCCTGTCAGGTTTTTCGCTGAGAGGTTATTCCTAAAAGGAACCTCTGGCGAGTAATCAACTACATTATTTATTTTCGCCCTGAGGTTTCCTCGGGGTTTTTAGTTTTTGAATTAAAGGAAAATGAATAATGAGTAATAACAACCGTTTACGTATCGCCATCCAGAAAGGCGGCCGACTATCAAAAGACTGCCAAGAGCTTTTAAAACAGCTAGGCGTTAAATTGAATCTTCGTGAACAACGCCTAATAGCACACTCTACTAACATGCCCATTGATGTACTTCGTGTACGTGATGACGATATTCCAGGCCTAGTTATGGACGGTGTGTGTGACTTAGGTATCGTTGGCGAAAACGTGCTTGTTGAAGTACAAGCCGAGCGCGAGCGCCAAGGCGCTGCATTTGAAGTAAATAAACTGTCAAAACTTGATTTCGGCTATTGCCGCTTAGCACTGGCTTGGCCACAAGAGCTTGGTGTGCAAAAGAAGAGCTGGTTTGAAGGCAAGCGCATTGCCACTACCTACCCTGAAATTCTAGGTCAATATCTAAAACGTGAAGGCATCAACGCAAGCACAGTTATGCTAACAGGCTCTGTAGAAGTGGCTCCGCGTGCAGGCCTTGCCGATGCTATCTGTGATTTAGTGTCTACCGGTGCAACACTTGAAGCCAACGGCTTAATGCAAGGCGATACTATCCTCGAATCAAATGCCTGTTTAATCCAAAACAAAGACCTGACAGATCAAAGCAAACTTGATTTAATCAACACCCTAATGCCGCGTTTACGGGGTGTACGCCAAGCTAAAGAAAGTAAGTACATCATGCTACACGCGCCAAAAGCAAAACTCGATGAAGTGTGTGATTTACTGCCTGGCACAGGTCAACCAACATTACTTGCTTTAGCCGGTAGTGATGATTATGTGGCACTGCACATGGTGAGCAGCGAAACCTTATTCTGGGAAACGATGGAAGAGTTGAAGGCACTCGGTGCAAACTCGATCCTCGTTATGCCAATTGAAAAAATGATGGAGTAAGTATCCATGTTTCGCTGGAATGAGGAAAACCAACTCGCACAGCAAGCGGTACTTACCCGCCCTGCTGTCACGGCAAGCAAAGAGATCGAATCAATATGCATCGATATCTTAGCGGCAGTCAAAGAGCAAGGTGACGCTGCGCTTTTAAACATGGCAAAACAATTTGATAAGCGCGAAACACCGCGTTTATTAGTGCCCGTTGAAGAAATTGATCAAGCAGAACAGTTTTTATCGAGCGAATTAAAAGCCGCGATTGAAACAGCTTACGCTAATGTAAAACGCTTTCACCAAGCACAATTACCAAAAGACATTAAACTAACAACTCAACCTGGGGTGTTATGTGAGCTTAAATACCAAGCGATTGAAGCAGTGGGTATATACGTACCCGGTGGCAGTGCGCCATTACCTTCGTCGGTTATTATGCAAGGTGTCCTTGCACAATTAAGCGGTGCAAAAACTGTTGTGCTTGCAACACCTGTTAAGGGCGATGAAAGCATTAACCCTGCAATTCTCTATGCAGCTAAGCTATGCGGTATTAAAACAATTGTTGAAAGTGGCGGCGCAGGGGCAATTGCAGCGATGGCTTACGGCACTGAGTCTGTACCGAAGGTCAATAAAGTATTTGGCCCAGGCAACAGTTTTGTGACAATGGCAAAACAGCTTGTCGCCCAGACGATTCCGGGCATGGCAATTGATATGCCTGCAGGTCCTTCTGAGGTACTGGTGATTGCTGATGAACGTGCAAATCCTGAATTTATTGCTGCCGATTTATTATCGCAGGCAGAACACGGTGCTGATTCACAAGTAATCTTACTGTGTAATAGTGAGCGCATTATTGAACTTACGCAGCAAGCATTAACAACGCAGCTTGCAAAATTAAGCCGCAAAGAAACCGCTGAACAAGCCCTTGCAAATTCAAGCTTGATTTTAGTCGACTCTATTGAGCAGGCATTTGAAGTATCAGCACAATATGGTCCTGAACACCTAATTTTACAACTTGCTGATGCTCAGCCTTATTTAGGCTTAGTTAAAAATGCTGGCTCTGTCTTTGTGGGCGACTATACACCGGAATCTGCAGGCGATTATGCGTCAGGTACTAACCACGTACTACCAACGTATGGTTACAGTGCCACCTATTCGAGCTTAAACTTACTGGACTTTTTTAGAACTTACACAGTACAAACCATTAGCAAAAATGGGTTACGTGAATTATCTAAAGCAATTTTACCTTTGGCCGCAGCAGAAGGGCTTGATGCTCACGCTAATGCTGTTTCAATTCGTCTTGAGGCACTAAATAATGAGCGATAACTCAACACTTACCACACTGTTGCCAGACAACATTGCAGCACTAACAGCTTATAGCTCAGCAAAGAGCGAGAAACTGACTGGAACAACGTGGCTAAATGCCAACGAAAGTCCCTACTCTCGCACGCCTACTGTGAGTTTGGCCGATTTAAATCGCTACCCCGATCCACAGCCAACACAGGTTATTAACCGTTACGCATGTTATGCCAACTTAGAGCCAGAGCAAGTGCTGATGACACGCGGTGCCGATGAAGGCATTGAGCTATTGGTGCGTACATTTTGCCGCCCAGCAAAAGACAGTATCGCGCTATTTTTACCAACCTATGGTATGTACAAAGTCACTGCCGACACTCACAACGTGAGCATTAACGGTCTCACCCAAGAGTTACTGTTAAAAGGCACGGTGGATGAAATTGTTGCTGCGATAGCTGACTCGAAATTAGTTTTCATTTGTAATCCTAATAATCCAACAGGCAGCATGACGAGCCTAGACAAGATCAGAAAGATTACCCAACAACTTGCGGGTAAAGCCATCGTCGTGGTAGATGAAGCTTATATAGAGTTTTGTCCAGAACACACTGCAGCAAGCTTAATTAATGAATTTAATAATCTTGTGGTGCTAAGAACCTTATCTAAAGCGTTTGCATTAGCAGGTTTGCGTACAGGCTTCACACTTGCAAACAGTGATTTACTGGCACCGATCCGTAAAGTAATTGCGCCTTATCCAGTATCAACTGTAGTCGCACGTATTGCGGCTGATGCACTCAGTAGCGATAACATCGCCTCAATGCGTCGCCAAGTTACTATATTAAATAGTTTAAAAGCCAAACTAAAAGACTGGCTTGAACAATCATCGGCCGTGGTTAAGGTGCTTAGTGGTGAAGGTAACTTTGTAACCTTAAAGCTAAAAGATAAACAGTCATTTAATATTGCATTGGCACAAGGTCTTGTGATGCGCGCATTCACTCTTTATGGTGAAAATGATTGGCTGCGCATTTCAATCGGTAATGAACAAGAATTAGAACAAGTAAAAATTTGGCTAGATGGTTTATCACTTGCCAGTAACACAGTAGAACAGGAAGTATAATGAGTAACCCGTATTTATTTATTGACCGCGATGGCACCATTATCGAAGAGCCAATCACCGATAAACAGGTAGATAGCCTCGAGAAATTAGTATTTTTACCCAATGTGATCCCTGCTCTACTGCAACTTCAAGCAGCGGGATACCGCTTAGTTATGGTATCGAACCAAGATGGACTAGGTACAGATAGCTTCCCAACGGCTGATTTTGACATTGCGCAAGACAAAATGATGAATATCCTCAACAGCCAAGGTATTCAATTTGACGAAGTACTGATTTGCCCCCACTTTGATGCAGACAATTGCAACTGCCGTAAACCTAAAACAGGGTTGCTGACTGAACTTATGCGCTCAGGCAAAGTTGATTTAGCCCGTTCATTTGTCATCGGTGACCGCCAAACAGATATAGGTCTTGCTGCTAACTTATGCTGCGAAGGCATTTTATACACCGGCAGTTGGGATGCCATTGTCACTCAGCTAACAACACAAAACCGTGAAGGTCGCATAACCCGCAACACCAAAGAAACGCAAATCGATGTGCAGGTTAATTTAGACCAAACCAAAAATGGCGACATTAGTACTGGCCTTGGCTTTTTTGATCACATGCTTGACCAAATTCGCACCCACGCCAATATCGGACTTAATGTTCAAGCCACGGGCGACTTACACATTGATGAACACCACCTCGTTGAAGACATTGGTATTGCCTTAGGGCTTGCACTTAAACAAGCGCTGGGTACAAAAACGCAAATTGGCCGTTATGGATTTGCGCTACCGATGGATGAATGTAAAGCCGAGGCGCAAATAGATTTATCGGGCCGTGCATCGTTTGTGTTAAATGCCGATTTTAGCCGTGAAAAAGTCGGCGACTTAGATGTGCAAATGGTTGAGCATTTCTTTAAAAGTTTAAGTGACAACGCCGCAATGAGCCTGATTTTGTCAGTCAGCGAGGGTAACTGTCATCACCAAGTAGAAGGCTTATTTAAAGCCTTTGCCAGAGCGCTGCGCGCTGCTATCGCAAAAGATGCCACGCAACAAACTGCCAGCTCAAAGGGGTGTTTATGATTGCCATAATTAATACGGGTTGTGCCAATATCAACTCGGTGCGTTTTGCGTTTGAGCGACTCGGTCAAAATCCAGAAGTGATCACTTCGCCTGAGCAACTAAAAGGCTTTGAACGTGCTATTTTACCCGGTGTAGGCCATGCTTCTGTGGCAATGAAGCGCCTAAAAGACGGTGGCTGGCAACAAGCCATTGATGAATATCAGCGTCCGCTTATGGGCATTTGTTTAGGCATGCAATTACTTTGCGAAAGCACCGAAGAAGGCAATGTTGATTGCCTAGGTAAAATCCCGGGTATTGTTAAGCAACTTGATGTAGGTACATTGACATCACCGCATATGGGCTGGAACGACCTAACAGTATTAAAAGAGCATGCGCTCACTAAAGGTTTAACAGCGCAAGATCATGTTTACTTTGTGCATAGCTTTGCTCACACCGTCAACGATGCCACGCTTGTCAGTGGTGAATACGGAAACACTTTCTCTGCGATTGTTGCAAAAGATAACTATGCAGGCATGCAATTTCACCCAGAGCGCAGTGCCAAAGTCGGCACCCGATTATTACAAAACTTTTTAGATTGGCAGCTGTAAGCGCAGCACAAAAATAAGAGACCAAAACGTGATTATTCCAGCACTTGATGTATTACAAAACCAAATTGTGCGCTTATACCAAGGTAAGTATGATACAGCACAATTTTACCCTTACGAACTAGGCGCACGCTTACAAGCGTACGCAAACAGCGGTGCAGGTAAGCTGCACCTTGTTGATTTAGAAGGCGCACGCGACCCGAGCAAAAAGCAATGGCAACATATTCAAACCGCGACCAAAGCATTAAACGTCCCTTATCAGGTTGGCGGCGGTATTCGCTCTGAACACGATGTGGCCGACTGGCTAGAAGCCGGAGCTAACCAAGTTGTGATTGGTTCAATGGCCGTTGAAAAGCGCGAGCAAGTCCAAGCATGGATTAAAAAGTTTGGGGCCGAACATTTCGTGATTGCCCTTGATGTAAATAAAACCGAAAACGGCTGGGCTCCTGCCACTCACGGTTGGTTAAGTGAATCTGAGTTTGGATTATTTGAACTTGTTGATTTTTACGTAGCATTGGGCGTCATTGACTTTCTGTGCACTGATATCAGTAAAGACGGCACCATGACAGGCCCTTCATTTGCACTGTATGAAGATTTAATAAACCACAACAGCCAAATAAAAGTACAAGCATCTGGCGGCGTAAGCTCGCTTGACGATATCGCCAAGCTTAAAAAACTCGGTGTGGGTGGGGTTATCTTAGGTAAGTCATTGCTTGATGGTGCCTTTAATGTTGAGGAGGCGTTAGCATGTTATCAAAACGCATAATTCCTTGCTTAGATGTCAAAGACGGCCAAGTCGTAAAAGGCGTTAAGTTTAAAGGCCACGAAGTGGTTGGTGATATTTTAACACTTGCAAAAGCATACAGCGATGCAGGTGCTGATGAACTGGTGTTTTATGAAATTAGCGCCAGTGTCGAAAAACGCCTACTTGATGTAAATTGGGTTGAGAGTATTGCCCGCCATATTGATATTCCATTTTGTGTGGCTGGTGGCATTAAATCAGTTGCCGATGCAGCGCGTGTGCTAGAGCGCGGCGCAGATAAAATCAGTATCAACAGCCCTGCCATTGCACGCCCTGAACTTATCAAAGAATTACACGATGAGTTTGGTAAACAATGTGTGGTTGTCGGCATTGATAGCTTTTACGATGAAACCACTGGCGAATATTTAGTGTACCAATTAACGGGTGACCCTAATGCATCAAGCCGTACACGATACAAAACCGAAGAATGGGTCAAGCGTGTGCAAGACCTAGGCGCAGGTGAAATCGTGTTAAACTGCATGAACCAAGATGGTGTGCGTAAAGGTTACGACAATGTTCAGCTTTCTAAAATGCGCGCATTATGCGACATTCCGCTAATTGCATCAGGTGGTGCCGGCACAATGCAAGACTTTGTTGATGTATTTCAGCAAAGCCACGTTGACGGTGCACTTGCTGCCAGCGTATTTCATAAGAACGTCATTAACATTGGCGAACTAAAACAATTTTTAATCGATAATAATATAGCGGCACGACTATGCAATTAACCAAAGATAACCTTACTCAAGTCGATTTTGCCAAAAGCGAATTGATCCCAGCCATTGTGCAAGACGCACGCTCTGGGATTATTTTGATGCAAGGTTTTATGAATGCGGACGCCTTAGCCGCCACCTTCGACAAGCAAAAAGTGACCTTTTACTCACGTTCAAAGCAGCGCTTGTGGACCAAAGGCGAAACATCAGAAAACTACCTTGAAGTCGTCTCTGTTCACACTGATTGTGATTACGATTCCATTTTAGTACTCGCAAACCCATTAGGACCAACCTGTCATTTAGGCACGCAAAGCTGCTTTGGTGATGACGCTAAACCCAGCCTAGCTTTTTTAGCTGAACTTGAACAAGTGATTGTTTCACGCAAAGACGATGACCCAAGTAAAAGCTACACAGCGTCTTTATTTTCAAAAGACTTAAGCCGTAGTTGCCAAAAAGTCGGTGAGGAAGGTGTTGAAGTAGCACTGGCAGCCATGAAGCATGACAACGATGAATTAACCAATGAATCGGCTGACTTACTGTATCACTTAACCGTGTTGTTACAGCGTCAAGGCCTTTCACTGGCTGATGTCGTGAGCTGTTTACAAGGCCGCCATAAGTAACATTAAAAGCTTAAGATGCCGCTAAAAATGGCGCATCTTAAGCTATTACATAAAAAATTTTAAACCCATTTAAACCTTTCTCCTCCACGTTTACGACTAAGCTAACAACACCATACATATAAAAGGGAAAGTCATGTTGAGCACAGTTAAAACGTTATCACTCATTGCCGCAGGTTTGTTATCAGCGCAAACATTCGCGTGGGGCGATATGCCTCTACAAAACACTAAAAACCTGACACTAAACGCAAAATCACTAAACGCTCTAAAAGTAGAAGCCGGTTCAGGTTTTTTACACATAACAGGCAGTGACACTGATGAAGTAACCGTAAAAGCTGAAATTTACCAAGATCAACCTCACGATGAATACTGCTTAGGACTTGAGGCTAAAGGCAGTAATGCAGAGCTTTCTGCTGGCCAATGTGACTACCACACGAATAAACAAACACGCATTGATTTAACCGTCAGTATTCCACGTTCATTTAATGTCAACGTGCACGACGGCTCTGGCGAAATTATTATTCGCAAAGCTGCTAACACCGTGATCAACGATGGTTCAGGTTCCATTGAGGCAATCGACATTCAAGGCACACTTGAAATCAATGATGGCTCTGGCAGCATTAACGTAAGAAACGTCAGTCGTGATATTAAAATTCACGATGGTTCTGGCAACATTGATGTCGCACACACCCAAGGTAATATAAATGTTCACGACGGCTCTGGTGGCATCGACTTAAACGATATCGCAGGTGATGTGGTTATTTCAGACGGTTCTGGCAGCATTCGTGTTGATAAAGCTGCTAACTTTGAACTACTTAGCGATGGCTCAGGTTCAGTTAACGTAACGAATGTTTCTGGTAAAACAACGTTATAAATAAGCGTATGTATAATAATGTTATTCAATTGCCCTTATTTTATGGGGCAATTTGTCATCACAAAACCCCCACCAATAAATCTTTATTAGCATTTTTACAAGGGCTTAGGTATCCTTTAGGAAACGTTAAAGGAACTGCTATTTAAAAGGATAGCCTGATATGAAAAAGCCACTCGCCGCCTTACTTTTTGGCCTTGTTTTAACAGGTTGTACTGGCCTTACGACCGAGCAACAAGCCGCCATAGATAATTTGACACCTTGCGAGAAGATTAATGCACTTTTAGGCGCATACGACAATCGCTTTGAAGGCTTAAAACGCAGCCGTGTGAACACAAAATACATGGAAACATGGACTGCAAAATACAACCTAATTTCCGACAACTGCCAAATTACAGCGCTTGATAATGACAATGTCACGTATCGTTGTGTAGGTAACTATGCGCAACAACAGCAAGCGGTTGCAGATCATACTCGAGCAGTCAATTTTACCCAAGCCTGTTTAGCAGATAAAAACTGGCATCAAACCCAAAAAGAGTCTGCAGAATCACTGCGTACAACGTTTGTGCTTGATGAAAATACCCCCGTTATTTCTATTCATTCGGGTAAAACATTATCGCGAAAACAGCCTTGGTCAACCACTCTTGAAATTGGTAAGCCTGTTGCAGGTAAATAACCTATCGAATGCATTAAGGTCACATTGTTGTGGCCTTAACATTTAACTCGCATGACAGACTCTAAAAAGCCAAAATCCACATATAAAACTGACTGCATTGGGCAATGCCATCGACTTAATGGCTACTGCACTGGGTGTGGCCGAACGAATGATGAAATTTTTGATTGGATCATTTTATCTGAAAAAGAAAAGTGTGCGATTTTAAATACCCCTCGTCCTGACATAAAAACGAAATAATGCTGACACCCAAGCGTCATTAAAGCTTGTTAGCCTGATTAAAACGACTCATCAGGTAAGCATAATGCCCCCTATTTTTGTAATTAACTTAGCAAGCTCAATAGAGCGTCTAAACCGCGTAAGCGATGAGCTTAATGCACAGAACTTAGCATTTGAGCGCATTGATGCTGTCGATGGTAAAACATTAACAGACGCAGATATCGCCAAGCATTACAATGCCCGTTTAAACCTTAAAAAGTACCACAAACCTTTAAGTCGAGGTGAAATAGGCTGTTACCTGAGTCATCGAAAAGCATGGCAAACAATCGTAGATAGGCAACTCGACTACGCCATTATTTTAGAAGATGATTTTGTGCTCGACCGCTCAATTCACAGTGCTATCGAGAACATCAATCACTTAAAACAGCCATGGCAACTCATTAAATTGGCCGCGTATAAAAATCGCAATCGTGACATTGCATACGCAAAACCGCTTGCAGATGGTCAGCACTTAGCAATTCATAAAAAACTCATGTCTGGCTGCTGCGCAACGGCTATTAGCTTAGCGGGGGCTAAAGCACTGCTTAAGGCCACAGACACATTTGCGCGCCCTGTAGACTGCGATTTGCAACACGTGTGGGAAACTGGCGTTTATGGCTATTCACTCCTGCCTTACCCTGTTACACAGCCTGACAGTGCGCAAAGCGATATTCGTGATAGGTCTTGTCAGGTTAAAAAGTCATTTTGGCGACGTAAAAAGCAACAGCTCCACAGTGCAATTTTAAACGCAAAATACACCAAACAGTTTGTAAAAGCCCAACAAACGCCCGACAAAAAGAAAGGAGCCGCAGCTCCTCTCTTACCAATCAAAAATCATTAAATGTTTACTTAGCTTGGTTTGGGTGGTCAACACCCATCCATGCTTTAAACAACGCCATTTGAGCAGGTGTAGCATCTTTTAATGCTGTTACTTTTTTCTCTTTATCGAAGTCTTCGCCAAGTGTGAGCGTTGTGCTTTGCAGCGCATCACGGCGGATAAAGTCAACAGTCACTGTGTCGCCAGCTTTAAACGTTTCTAAGCTTGCTTTTAAGTCTTTGCCAACATGCTTTTTGTTGAAGGCAACGATTTTATCGTCTGTTGTTAAACCTGCTTGCCATGCTGCACCACCACGACGAACATGTGTAAGTGTTAGTAACTCACCGCTATTTTTAGCGAATGAATCAATACTCGGTACTGATTTTGCGCCTTCTGGGCGAGTCAAACCTAAGCCAACTTTTGCTAGTAAGGCATCAAAATCAATGGCTGCTGGCTCATCCACATTAGCTTGCCACCATGCGCTGTAATCACGACCCGTTAGCTCTTTTAAAATGGCTTTGACATCATCAGGTGTAAAACCATCTGGCAAACGATGCTTATTGTAAAGCGCACGGTGCACATCACGATAACTGATTTTGCCATCACTTTTCTCTAGCAAGTCGATATCAAGTGCCATTGAAATTAACGAGCCTTCAAGGTAGATATTAGTGCTGTAGTTGCGAGCATGGTCACCACCTTGATTGATCCACTTATCAAAGCTGGTTTCAGCGGCGCTTTGTACTTCACGACCTGGGGTTTGCAAGTGGCGGTTAATAGTTTTAGTTAGGGTATCAAAAAACTCATCCGTTTTTGCAATACCAGAACGCACTAACAAATGATCTTCAAAGTAACTTGTAGAACCCTCTGCAATCCACAGTGTTTTAGCGTAGTTAATATTTGTGTAATCGTAAGGAGCGATGCCTTTCGGACGATACGCCTTTACATTCCATGTATGAATAAACTCATGGGCAGCAGTACTAATGAACGCTAAGTAGTCTTTACGAGAGCCAAAACGGTCACGTGGGCGCTGAATAATTGTTGAATTTAAATGCTCTGTAGCTCCCCCTGCACCAGACGTTGCATGTACCATAAATACATAACGCTCATACGGATAGCTATCCCAAATTACATTACCTGTAGCCACTAGTTTTTTAAGGTCCGTTAGCATTTGCTCAACGTCGTAGTTACCGTCGCCCCAAATAACCAGCTCGTAGTCTCGGCCATCCACCGTGAATTTATGTAACTCGTTAATGCCTGTTTCAATTGGCGAGTCGACCAAAATATCGAAATCAGCCGCTTTAAAACTGTGTTTTGAACCTGCATTTTCCATACCCGAAACAGAGCGCCATGCTTTAGGCACATCAAGCTTTACCGTCACAGGGTCTTGGCGAAATGATTCACTGAACATGAAAAAGCCCGATGCATCAATAAACGCATGGCTGTCATCGATGTGACGCGCGCGTTTACCTAGTTCATTGGCATAGACTTGATAATCAATATTTACGTGTGTTGGCTCATTTAAATGAACACGCCATGTGCTGTGGTCAATTTTTTCCCATTTTAACGGCTTACCATCATCATCTTTCGCATCGAAAAAACGTACCCCATTCGCAAGGTTTAAAATTTCGTAGCGTCCAGTACGCCATGCCGGAAGTTTTACGTCTAAATGCGCTTGGGCTGTCTCAGGAAACTCCACACTAACATTACCTAAGTGATGTTCAGGTTCAGTGATCGCCAGTGAATAGTTTACATCTGCAAACACACTGCTAGAGCATGCGGCCAAAATTGACATAGCCAAAAACTTTTTCATAACAACTCTTTTTTATTACTATCGATAATTGCGAATTAGCCTATCAACTGAGATATAAAATGTGAATTAAAAACCGATAAACTGCCGTAGCAATAAGCCTGATAGACAAAATAGTTAAGTTTTTGACTTATCACCTACATTTCACAATAAATTGTTGTAGACTTAAGGTACATAAATATAAAACTTGATGGCGGTGTAAGTAAGTGCAGCAACAGCATGATGTTCTTAATAAAAAGTTAAAGCAAGCGATCGACGCAAGGATGGTTGTCGAGGATGCGCGCAAACATCAAGTTGAAGTACTTTCACAGTTTGCGGCGAAGTTATCGCTGAGCTGTAAAGGACTAGACATGGAGCTTGATAACCGCCTTGCTAAATACCGAAGTGCTCTAAAAAAAGGCGTTGATTTTAACCTACTAGCCCCCTTTATTGACGATGTTCTCGGTTTACTCAAACACCAAGAAGCAAAACAAATTGCCTTGCAGCGCGATCTTAATAAAAGCGTATTAGATGCAGGCAAGCAGTTACAAAAAGTAAAAGGGTTACCTGATGATGCGCGCCGCTCGCTGCGCAACTTGCTTGACCGTGAGCTTGACAATATTCAATCGAACCATGATTTTGTGCCCATTTTATCCAAGCTGGTTGTTATTTATCACCAAGCCCTGTAAGCAAAGCTAGCTGAAAGTGATACCGGCGAAGCTTTAATTAAACCCGAGCTTGCCTCTGAGCTAATGACATTGGCTAATGGACTGTTATTTGAAGACGAAAGTGCTGAACAAATAAAAAATATCAGAAACCAAATTACGCGCAACGACAGCGTTGATGAGCTACTTGATGCTGCGATTGGCATTATTACCATTATTTCACAAAATATAAGTAAAGAACGCCAGTCGGCGCAGAGCTTTTTAATTTCGTTAAATCAGACAATTGAAGACCTGCATCATTCTATTGTCTCAACCACTAAACACTCTGAGTCACTGAGTGCAGAATACGATTCACTTAATAAAAGTATCGAAAGAAAAATTAAAAATCTTAATCAGCAAACTCAACAAGCAACATCAATTTCGGCGCTTAAAGAATTAGTGGAAGAAGAGCTCAAATCATTGAGCGATGATTTAATCACCAAAGAAAAACTTGAACACGCTGAGCGTGAAAACTTACTTGCAAGCTTTAAAGACATTAATAATCGGGTAAGTAGTCTAGAGAGTAAACTGACAACTTATAAGCAACGTTTAAACGAACAACGTTTTAAAAGTTTGCTTGATGGCTTAACGAAACTTCCGAACCGTGCCGCATTTGATGAGCGCTTTGAACATGAATTCCAGTTGTTTTTATCGCAAGGTTCTGAGCTTACTTTAGTCGTTATTGATGTCGATCATTTTAAATCAATCAACGACAGATATGGCCACAGTGCAGGCGATAAAACACTTCAGGTGATCGCCAAAGCGCTGCAAAAATCAATTAGAAAGTCTGACTTTATAGCCCGTTACGGCGGTGAAGAGTTTGTACTTTTAATGACTGGTATGCCACTTGAAAAAGCCGTAGCACCCTTAGAAAAACTACGAAAAACAATTCAAAGTATCCCATTCAAATTTAAAGATACGCAAGTTGAAATTACGATTTCAATTGGCGCGACTCAACTTAAAAAAGGCGATACGCAATTGATTGCCTTTGACCGAGCTGATGAAGCGCTTTATACAGCTAAAAATGAGGGACGAAATAGAGTTTGCATTAGCAAATAAAGACCACATGTATACCTTACTTAGGGTCTTTAATACATATTAGACAGGCTCATTGACGAGCTAGGAGAGTGCTTATGTTAAAACAACTGAATCCTACCGGTGTACTGGATTTACTATCACAATTAGAAGTTGATCTACTCGAACAATCATCCACCAGCGAGCGTTATAAATTATTTAGGAACTGCGTGCTCGCTGTTCTCAATGTGGGTAGCCACACAGACTCAAGTTCTGAAATTTACGACAAATATGAAAATTTCGACATTCGCTTATTAAGCCGTGAGCGCGGTATTAAAATTGAATTAGAGAATCCACCAGAATCCGCGTTTGTCGATGGCGAAATAATCACGGGTATTCACGAACATATTTTTTCAGTGATCCGTGACATCCTGTTTATTTGCCAAAAATACGAAAAAGATCTAACAGAGCAAAAGGCCATTACCCATATGGTATTCGACATGCTCCGAAACGCAGGAGCACTCAGAGTTAATAGCGATCCTAGTATGATTGTATGCTGGGGAGGCCACTCTATTAACGAAGTCGAATATAAATACACCAAACAGGTGGGTTACGAGTTAGGCTTGCGTGGTTTAAATATTTGCACCGGTTGCGGCCCAGGTGCAATGAAAGGCCCCATGAAAGGGGCGACCATTGGCCATGCAAAACAGCGTATTACCGACAACCGATATTTAGGCTTAACGGAGCCTAGTATCATTGCCGCTGAGCCACCTAACCCTATCGTGAATGAGCTGGTTATACTGCCTGACATCGAAAAACGTTTAGAGGCTTTTGTACGTTCTGCGCATGGTATTATTATTTTCCCTGGCGGCGCGGGCACTGCTGAAGAGTTGCTCTATTTATTAGGCATCTTATTGCACCCTGAAAACGAGAAGCAATGTTTACCCGTTATTCTTACAGGGCCTAAACAAAGTGAAAACTACTTTATTGAGCTTTGTAAATTTGTTGAAAACACACTCGGCAAAAAAGCCCTTGATAAATTTGACGTCATAATTGATGACCCTGAACGTGTTGGCAGAACCCTTAAAGCTAAAATGGCAGACGTACGCGAATACCGTAAAAGCCAAGGTGATGCCTACTACTTTAACTGGACATTAAAAATTGATAACGATTTTCAGCAGCCGTTCGCGCCGACACATGCTAATATGGCAAGCTTAGATTTACATTTAGATCAACCTACTCAACAACTTGCAGCAAATCTACGACGCGCATTTTCGGGTATTGTTGCTGGCAATGTAAAAGATGAAGGCTTACAGGCGATTAAACAGTACGGCCGCTTTGTACTCAGTGGCGAGCCTGCATTAATGGCCGATATGGATAAACTGCTTGCCGCTTTTGTTGAGCAAGGTCGTATGAAGTTACCTGGCAGCAAGTATATCCCTTGCTATGAAATCAAAGCATAACTGGAGAACATGTGACCACCCAATTACTTTTAATAGATGCGTTAAACCTTATTCGGCGCATCTATGCCGTTGATAGTAATCAGAGTCATCACAGTGAAGAGCATATGATTAAAGCAAGCTGTGCCCGCGTGGCACATGCTTGTAAAAAATTACTAAGTCAATGCAACGCCACCCATGCAATTGCGGTGTTTGATGGCGATAAAAGCTGGCGATATCATTACTACGCAGCTTACAAAAGTACGCGTTCCCCCATGCCTGATACTCTAAAAAACAATTTAGCGCGTTTTAAACACGCTATCGAAGAGACCGGTATCGTGGTGTTCTCACCTGAGAACGACGAAGCAGACGATATCATTGCCACGCTTGCCTACAAAGCAGCATCAAATAATGTCTCGTCCACTATTGTGTCTACCGATAAAGGCTTTTTACCGTTTTTATCAGCGCATATCGCCATATTCGATTACTTTAAAAAACACTATATTGAGCATCAAGACATTAAACAGCGGTTTAATGTCCCCCAGCACCGCCTTATTGACTTTTGGGCACTTGCAGGTGATAAAACCAATGACATACCGGGCGTTAAAGGAATTGGTAATAAATCGGCTGAGCAATTAATTAATGACTATGAGTCGATTGAAGCGGCCATGATGGACGACGCACTCAATGCCACTTTAAAACGTAAGTTAACCGCTGATATGGATAAGCTGATTATCTCTAAAAATTTAGTAATGTTACGAACAGATATAAACTTAGGCTTTAGTTTAAAGCAGTTAAGGCTCAATTAGTCGCAATCTCGTAGCACAGTTTATCAACTGCGCGTATACTGAAAATTCGTGTTTGTTTTATAGAGTTACACATGATTAAAAAGGTTTTCCAATATCTGGTATTAGGGTTAGGTGTTTACGCACTTATAGCAGCCCTAGTGATCACTTTTTATAAAGATGATCCGCAAGCCATGATCTGGCAAGACCGTGAAGCCTTCAACAAACGCTACATCGCCAAGCTTTCAATAGAAAAACCCGAAAACCTCAATGCCGTGCTTGATTATTTAGGTAGCCCCGATTTAACCTATGCAAAACGCGTTGAAGACAATGTATGGCAAATTATTTTTTATCGCACTCAACATGTTAAATCAGATGGCATAACCACGATTGATGAGTGTACAGGCTTACTGTTTAAAAATGGCCAACTTGTATTATGGGGGCCCAGTGCCTATGAAAGTTATCAGCAAGAAAGTTAGCACACAATGATGGACACTGTGACGCCGCGGGAATTGGCACGCTTATTCGATAGCACACATCAGCTACTTAACCTGTATTATCAAAAACGTAAATGGTCACAAATTTACCCATTACTCAGTAATCTTGCTGAGCGTTATTACCTGGTATACCAAACATACCCTAAAAGTCTGCAGGCACAACTTAACTTATACGTCGCAGCCCATGGTTACACAACGAACCTGGTTGTTAACCAGTGTGTCATTGCGTGCATAATGTGCCATAGCCTCAATTATAATAAAGCAGTAAGTGAGCAAATTATAAGTTGCTGTCTTGCTAATTATTTATGTGTGCAATCACAAAGTAATAAGCTCGCATCAGGGCAAACACTGACCGAGCAAGACAAAAAACTGTGGCATTGTCGTCATCAACTTGCTGTAAAATTGCTCCATGCAGCGGGCCCAAATACGGTTTCAATTCAGCACTTATTAGCGCGTTTAAATAAATATAAGCAAGCCTTACTCAGCGCACCAAAAGTGATGATTTACGATGGTGCGACAACCCTTGTTGCACTCGCTAATATCATCGCGATGAATACTACCTACCGAGAGTCCGGTGGCCATATTAGTGTGCATAAAGCATTGGCCGATATTTACCTTCGTACACCTAATGAGTTTGCGCAAAATGCAATTAAAGCCTTTATTGCACATATCGGTCCGTACATTCCCGCAAGCGAAGTGAAGTATGCCGAGCAAACCTTAATATACCTAACGACTGACGAGCAACATCGGCATATTTTAATTGATGTGTCTCAACCTGAAAAAATTCGTTGGCATCGATTTAAAGCCCCCCTGTCAATTATTGATAAACAACGTGTTTGCAATGATTCACGCTTGCTTTATACCGTTTGGTTTAGTGAAAACATCAATTTTGTGCTGCCTCCCCCAGCAAATCAGCGTCGCCAGCAACAGTATCTAACACTGATCAGCGAACTTAAAATAGCAAAAGAGTACAGTTATCGGGCGTTAGACAAATTACTGAGTCCATACCCTGAACTTATTCACCAGCTTACGCACGCTGTTAAGCCTTATAATAAAGAGCACCAACGCGCAAAAGATTTACGCCATTGCTTATCTATGGTGGGCTATGACAATGCGCCAGCGATCATCCAGAAAGTATTGTTTCAGCGCTTAGTTGCCACCACATCGCACCCTTTATATCCGCACATAGCCAAACGCCTTGAAAACATAGTACGGATTATTCAAGCACTGTTTAAACACTCACCTATTCAGCAATTTGAGCAAGTCACCTTGCCCTTATATGCCTATGTCTTGTATCTGTGTGAGAATCAGGCAACAAGTTTGTCACGCAAAACCGTGTTTGAACACTCAGAAGAGCATACGGTAAGCCCCCCACTTGCGTGCTTGTTTGGGATTAACACGCTTGATTTGGCTCCCCTGAGCGAATACCTTACCCAGTTAATCGGCGATAATCCTTGGACACAGCATTTACTTAACAGTGAGCAATTAAAAAAACAACAATTACAACAGAATGAAAAGCTTTGGATAGCAGTAAAATTGTTCAGTTATTATGTATTTCAACCTAAGGCTATGTTTAGTAGTTGGCAAGAAAACATTATCGCTGAAACATTAACGACGGTCGGTTGGCAGTCAAAAGCGGATTTTTATTCATACCTTCGTACATGCGAGTTTGCTGATAATTTTTAAAAAATGGTGCTAAAACGTTCGAAGTCGTTAAGAAAATATGAACTTTCGTCTATTTATAGTCAGTATTCACAGTATAAACTGGCAAAAAGCTGAATAAATTGCTATAAAAGCCGCTTAAATTTTCAAACACATCCACGTAAATCCTCTAACAAGTAAATCGCGCTCATTTTCGCGATGTATTTACGTGTATATCTACTCATAAATAGGAAAAGTAAATGGCTAAACAAACCATCACAGTGATCAAAGGCGACGGCATTGGTCCTAGCATTATTGATTCAGCACTTGAGATCCTAAATGCCGCAGGTTGCGATTTTGATTATGAATTCGTTGATGCTGGCCTTGCTGCCCTAGAGAAAACAGGTGAGTTGCTTCCGCAAGAAACAATCGACACTATCGCACGTAACAAGATCACTTTAAAAGGCCCATTAACGACGCCAGTAGGTGAAGGTTTTACGTCTATCAACGTGACACTTCGTAAACAATTTGGCCTTTATGCTAACGTACGCCCAGTTAAATCATTTGAGGGTACTAAAGCGCGTTACGATAATATCGATATCATCACTGTTCGTGAAAACACCCAAGGTATGTACTCAGGTCTTGGTCAAGTAGTATCTGAAGACGGTAACGAAGCTGAAGCATTATCAAAAATCACCCGTGAAGGCGCTGAAAAAATTGTTACATTCGCATACGAACTTGCAGTCCGTGAAGGCCGTAAAAAAGTAACCGCTGTTCACAAAGCAAATATCCTTAAATCAACATCGGGTTTATTCTTGAAAGTTGCACGTGAAGTAGCAGAACGTTACCCACAAATCGAATCAACAGAGATGATTGTTGACGCAACGTGTATGAAACTAGTCATGACCCCAGATGAGTTTGACGTTATCGTTACGACTAACCTATTCGGCGACATTTTATCTGACTTATGTGCTGGTCTTGTTGGTGGTCTTGGTATGGCTCCAGGTGCAAACATCGGCGAAGATGCCGCTATCTTTGAAGCAGTACACGGTAGTGCGCCAGACATCGCAGGCAAAAACCTTGCTAACCCGACGTCAGTTATCTTAGCATCAATCCAAATGCTTGAGCACTTAGGTATGGCTGACACAGCGGAACGTATTCGCAGTGCAGTCGCTGATGTTATCAAAACAGGTGACCGTACAACGCGTGACCTTGGCGGCAGCCACGGTACAACAGACTTCACACAAGCAGTGATTGAACGTCTATAATTAGTTGTATGCTAAATAATAAAAAAGCCAGTTTTTAACTGGCTTTTTTAATGCTTAAAATTTGCCGTACCTGCGTATAATCAGCGGACTAAAAATCAGTAATAACCACCAGATAGCCCCACCACTTGATCCCGAATTGCTCTGTGTTTTAACAACCGTGACTGATAAGCTTGTTTGTTTTACAGCCTGCGTTTGGGTGTCTGTTACTGTTAACGTGACTGCGTACGTCCCCTCATTTGTGTATTGGTGTGTCGGCGATGCTGAGGTACTTGTACTGCCATCGGCAAAGTCCCACTGATAGCGATATTGCCCTGTACCACCGCTTATTTGACTTGAAAACTGCACATTCAAACCTTGTGCATTAAAACGAGCACTGGCATTTAAAGGCACATCCACAGTGACTGCAAATTGCGAAGATGTTGACTCCATGTTGGCATCAACCACCGTGACATTCACATCAAAGCTACCCGACAACGCATATTGATAACTGACCGTTGCCGTTGATGCAGCACCTCCGTCGGCAAAATCCCAGCTATACTGATACGGTGCAATGCCCCCTTGTGCAGTGGCTGTCGCAACCAGTAAACCATTTTCATTCGCTGTAACCGAAAGGCTGAGTGTTAGCGGCTCACTAACAATAATTTCTTTGTTTAACCGCGTAACCTCTCCTGACTCAGTCGTACGCTCAAAAACGACAGTATAGCGGCCATATTCTGCATACTGATGGGTTGGCGCGAGCACCGTTGACTGCTCGCCATCACCAAACGACCACAGAAAAGTATCGGTTTCATTTAAAATAAGACCGTTGATACTAAACGACACATCTCGGTCGCTACGTTGGGCACTAATACCAGAGGTTGCATCATAGTTAAGCTCTACATTCACTTCACTGCTATCCGTTGCTTGCGACACAATGCGCCAACCGAAGCCCAATGAAGGTACATTAACCCCCGACGCAGGCTGAATTGGGAAGCTGTAATCTTGAGAATCTGAAAATGAGCTAATTGCTAATAGGTGCTCGTCTCCCAAGCCCTGGCGTTGATCATACAAACTAAATGCCGCATCGCGCACTTGAATATCAGTATTGGCAGGGCCTGATGTTGTGCCCTTACGAATCGTATTTTGGTCAGCATCAACCACAAGTGCAAAGCCTTCACCTGGGTGAGAAGCTGTGTTGTTATTTTGCTCAGCAGGGTCAACATACCACAACAATACCCCTGGAGAGTAAGACTCAAACTGGAGGCCACTGTCAATGCCGGCATAATCTCTTAGCTGTAAAAAGTAATGTGTTGGTTGCTGATAAACGTACTCACCAATACGTGAGAAACCTGCTAGTTGAGCGATTGATGATTGCTCTGCATCATCTTTAAATACAACGGTATTCCCCTGAGTGATAGTTAAGTCGTCAACCACAATGCCATAAAAGTGTATGTTCACATCGGTGACATACGTAATTTCAAGCTCGATTGTTTGCCCTTCATAAGCAGACAAATCAAATCGCATATCAAGGTGACCGTGCGGCAACTTTGCGCCATCTTTAAATTGCGAGTCGCCACTTAAATAAGGACCAATGTCACCATAGTGTGGGTTTATCGCCTTGGTATAGCTATTAGCAAGTGCAACACCATTTACTTTAATTTGTGCATAGTCGTAGTCTTGTTCAATGCTAAAGTGTGATAACAACGCAAGCTCGGTACTGCCAGCAGTAGAGGGTAATGTAATGCGTTGCTTGTAACTGTGTACAAGCTCATTCCCTTTACCTGAGTAATACTGATAGCGCCCTTGTAACGGTGCTTTAAAGCTTTCTAATTTAGCGGGTAAGGTGACCTTTAACTGATTTACGCCAGAACTAAAGCTACTCGACGCTTTTAAATTATGTTCAGAGTCTGTATTTACGTCGGCTAAGTCAATTTCGGTTTGATGTAGCCAATTTCCTTTGTAACGTGTTTGCAAGTAGTCAAGCGCGTACGCACTAAACATCACTGGCGCTGAACCTCTTGGCGACCCAGCCCAACTCCCGCCGGCCATAATAGACCAAGACGCAACAGGTTCACCAATTGCGCTGCCCATTAAGTCATATTCATCTGGCAATCCAAGATCGTGACCAAACTCATGAGCAACAACCCCAATTCCCGCATCGATGGGATTAATCGTGTAGCCAAATAATTTCACATTACTGCCAGCAACAGCAGCGGGTTGGTTCGCATTGTTTGTAACGAAAAAACGGTGTGACCAAATAGCATCGGTGCCCAGTACTCCACCACCCGCTTCTTCTCCAATACTAGAGTGAAACACCATTACATGATCGATAATCCCATTAGGTTCGTTTGTAATGCCGTCACCATCAATATCATCGAGATCGGTTAAATCGTAGTCTTGTAAATTAATATTAAAGGTTGCAACGGCTTTTTCTACCGCTTCTAATATAAGATCTGGGGCGTTTAGATCACGAATGTCACCTTCTCGCTCACCGTAAAACTTAGCGGGCTTATCTGCACTCACCCACCCATAAACATCTCCGGTAAATGCAAAGCTTTCACCTGATGCTTGTTGATAATAATGATGAACCGTGTTTAACGATTGACCCGATGGTCCCGGGTACGATGTGTCATTAAAGAGCATTTGTTGATAGTGAGCTTGGCTGTAATCGCTGTAGTACATGGGTGTATCTTCAGCAGTGAGTTGATTATTGTCGTAAGGCAAGTCAGGAAAGTCGATTAAGATTGCCAATACTTTAACGTTTGTTTTGTCATCGGTTGGGATTAACGATAAAAAATTTGTGAACTTATTATCAAGCACTGCTTTATTGTGCACCTTTGCGGGGTCTAATACTCTGGGTTTAATCGCAACGCGTTGAGCTGTATTCACTTGCCCAATGTAGTCTTCTAAAGCAGCTTGCTCGTCGCGCTGATTAAGTTCACCGCGTTTTTTCAGCCAATACACTATTTGTTCTTTATTGATCAAGCCAATATCATGAGTCGCTACAGGCTTTGCAAACACCGAAAAGCTCGACAACAAACACACGCCTGCTAAATAATTAATAAATCTCACAATTAATACCCTACCCCAGTTTCGTATATGGCTAATCATAGCTAAGTTATGCATAAATAACATGACCTTAGGTTATTTATTACAGACACTTAACGCTTGCCACACGAACAATTTAATGCATAGTTACACCTTAATATACGTGCAAAAAATGATTTTAGATGCAATAAATACAAATCAACGCATCAGAAAAGAAAAATTAATGCAAAAAGATGCTTTTGCGGTTGACATCAGTTTCCAAAAGGCTTAAAAATAACCCTAACAAATTTTAAACAGTAGCCGTCTAGTCGGCTGTTATTTTTATAAAGAAAAAACAATGAATTTTCGCAGCCATCTTTTAGTCGTCAATGTACTCGTACTGGTCTTAGTAAAAAGCCCAGCGGGGACGTATTAAAAGATGAAAGCACGCTTTTAAAAACCCCCGCCATTTGCGGGGGTTTTTTTATGCTCTTGTAGCTAGCACACAGAGGAATGAGGATGAGTACAGCAGAATATAATGGATCCGAACTTGTTGTTCGGGCACTTAAAGAATTAAAGGTTAAATATATCTTTGGCTACCCAGGCGGGTCAGTGCTGGATTTATACGACGCACTTTTTCAACAAGATGATATCGAACATATCTTAGTACGTCATGAACAAGCAGCCACGCATATGGCCGATGGTTATGCCCGAGCAACGGGCGATGTCGGTGTGGTGCTTGCAACTTCGGGTCCTGGAGCAACAAACTGCATTACCGGTATTGCTACCGCTTATATGGACTCCATTCCTATGGTTGTGTTGTCTGGTCAAGTACCCACAGGACTGATTGGCGATGACGCCTTTCAAGAGACCGATATCGTTGGCTGCTCTCGTCCGATTGTAAAGCATAGCTTTAACTGTCGAAGCGCACAGGAAATCCCGGCCATTCTTGCCAAAGCATTCTACATAGCCAGCACAGGGCGTCCTGGTCCTGTTGTGGTTGAATTGCCAAAAGACATGCTAAACCCAGCCATTAAATTTCCATTTGATTTTCCAAAAGCAACAGAGCTTCGCACATACAACCCAAATACCAAGGGTCATTCAAAGCAAATTCGTAAAGCTGTCACTGCCATTCTAGAAGCGAAAAAGCTTGTTATTTATTCTGGTGGCGGCATTATTCTCTCGAATACATCAGAGCAATTAACCCATCTTGTAGAGTCACTTAATGCCCCCATTACAAATACATTAATGGGACTAGGTGGTATTAGCGGCACACACCCTAACTTTATCGGTATGTTGGGTATGCACGGCAGTCTAGAGGCAAATAAAGCGATGGCCCATGCCGACGTTATTTTAGCGTTAGGGGCACGATTCGATGATCGGGTAACCAATAATGTAAAAAAATTCTGCCCGAACGCCACTATTGTTCATGTTGATGTTGACCCTACATCGATTTCAAAAACCATAAAAGCACATATTCCTGTCGTTGGTTGCTTACAAACGGTACTTGAACAATTACAAAGCGCAATAGATAAAAGCTCCATTGCGATTGACCGTTCTGCACAAGAGGATTGGTGGCGACAAATTATTAGCTGGCGAGAGCAAAAGTGTCTGAGCTACAGCACCGATGGCGATAAAATTAAACCGCAAGCGGTTATAGAAGCAATTTACAAAGCAACCAATGGCGATGCGTATGTCAGCTCTGACGTAGGCCAACATCAAATGTTTGCAGCTCAGTACTACCCGTTTAAACACCCGCGCCAATGGATTAACTCTGGAGGCCTTGGCACGATGGGCTTTGGCTTGCCTGCGGCTATGGGTGTAAAACTGGCTTTCCCAGACAAAGAATCAATTTGTGTTACCGGTGATGGCTCGATTCAAATGAATATTCAAGAGCTTTCGACTTGCTTGCAATATAACCTTGCTGTGAAAGTCGTGTCACTTAATAACCGTTCACTAGGCATGGTTCGCCAATGGCAAGACATGATGTATTCAGGGCGTCACTCATCATCGTACATGGAATCATTACCTGATTTTGTAAAACTGGTTGAAAGCTATGGCCATGTCGGTATTCGCGTAGATCATATTGATGAACTACAACCAGCCATTGACAAAGCGATGTCGATTAACGACCGATTAGTATTCTTAGATATTTGTGTTGATGAAAAAGAGCATGTTTACCCAATGCAAATAAAGCTAGGGGCTGTGGATGACATGTGGTTACGTAAAGGAGTAAAAGCATAATGCGCCGTATTTTATCGATTTTATTAGAAAACGAACCAGGTTCACTGTCTCGCATTGTTGGCTTATTTTCACAGCGCGCTTACAACATTGATAGCCTGACAGTGGGCACCACTGATGACCACTCACTTTCACGTATCACTATCACCACAATGGGTGATGACCGCATTGTTGAGCAAATCACAAAGCAAGTAAATAAACTTGTGGATGTACTTAAAATCATTGATTTAACAGAAATGGCACACATCGAGCGTGAGTTATTGTTAGTAAAAGTCTTTGCTCAAGATGAAAACACCCGTGCCGCAGTCACGCGCGTTGTCGATGTGTTTCAAGGTGCCATACTCGATATGGGCCGCCACAGCTATACATTACAGCTTGTCGCAAGTACCGAGAAAATAGAATCGTTCTTGGACACGCTTCGCCATGAAACAGACTTAATTGAAGTCGTGCGTTCGGGTGCGGTCGGCATTGGTCGAGGTGATAAGGCGTTAAAGGCATAAGCCTTTACCGCTTTATTACAGACACAAAAAAAGGGCTATTAGCCCTTTTTTTAATTAATAAGTACTTATTCTTATTAAGGATTAACTTGGTCTTTAAGACCTTTACCCGCTTTAAAGCTTGGGATAGTTGCTGCTGCGATTTGGATTTCTGCACCAGTTTGTGGGTTACGGCCAGTACGCGCTGCACGCTCTTTTACCGAGAATGTGCCGAAACCAACTAATGCTACTGAGTTACCTTCTTTAAGAGAGTTAGTAACTGCGCCAGTGAATGCATCTAGTGCACGCGTTGCTGCCGCTTTTGAGATTTCTGCATCAGTAGCGATTTTTTCAACTAATTGAGCTTTATTCATTGTTAGATTCCTATTCGTTATTATTTTGCCTTCGCAAAACCTATCTTTATGCATTTTTGAAAAGTTAGCAACAGCAAATTGCTATTTTTACGTAAATTATTCAAAAATGGCTACATTTTAACTGTCTATCACTAACTTAGTGACATCAGGATTAATAAAGACTGAATTTAACCATCTTCCAAAAGGTTTTATGACAGCTAAACGATCATTCGATTTTCTCGATAACCAAGGTTACTTCCCCAACCTCGACACCAAACTTATCAATAGCGGTACGGTTAATCAAGCGCGATTGTGTTACCAAGTACATCCAATCATCGAAGTTTACAACTAAAGCACTATCGTTATAAGGAAGTTCTACCGAGTAAGTCCAATAAAACACACTGCCGTTACTATCCCCTTTCGCTTCACCCACTACATCTGAAGCGGTACCTGAAATACTCCCGTCATCATTTAGAGTGATATACCAAGTGCGAGTTTGCGTTTCCCCATCGTCATAAACAAACTGCTCATCAATCACCCCTTGGCTGCCTTGCCAGCTTGCTTGCATATCAACAACTAACTTACGCGTTAACTCGCCCTTGTGGTCTTGAACAACGCCGTACGCTTTGAGTTCACCACTGAAGAAACGTTTAAAGTTAAATTCTGGCTCTGTCCCTTTATAATAATCAACATCAGGGGCTGAACAACTCGCGACTAAAAATACCATAGCTGAAATGAACATTGCTTTGAGCTTAATCATGTTTCCCTCCTATAAGCTGTTTTCTAAGTGAAGGCTCTGTTGTGTCGGCACTAAGCCAAATTGCTAAAAAAATATCGGCAAACCTTTCATCTTCAATAGCACCAAGTTTTTCGTTGTTGAAGTAAAAAGTTCCAATTCCCTGTTGGTTTGTTTCAAATGACAAGGAATCGTTTTCTTTTATATCTGGCCATAAATCAAGTAATTGAGTATCAAAGGCACCAACCATTTCATCAAAGCCCAAATGCTGCCATTGCTCATTAGTGGCTTTAACAATATCTTTTGCCGAAAAATCGCGCAGATACGTTAAGGTGAGTTTGGTTGGGTGCTGGCCAAAAACATAGTGTCCTGTGGGCGTTTCTAGTTTTGCGTCATACACATCCCAAAACAAGTATTCCATTTTTGCTTGGCCTACGGTTTTAAAACCCGTAGCGTTAGCGTTTGTCATTAATACCAGTGAGGAAAATAGGAGTAATGCGAGTCTGTATTTCATTGTTCTATACCTTAAAACATATCTTTTAGACACTACGCATCACAGGGGCTAAGTGATCATTTTGAGGTTAAATAGCGTTTGTTTATGACAATAATTGCCATGAACATCGAGGCCCAACTAATGCCATAACACAACCAGAACATCCAAAGCGATATATCGATGTTTAAAACACCAAAACGCGCCCCTGCAAAATAGCTACCCGGTGCAAAAAGAGCGCATACAAGCCACCCTAAATACCATGGAAGCTTTTGTAGAAACTGCATTGAAGTATTGATGGTTAAAAGCAATGCTCCCCAAAGGAGTACCAGCCAAAATGGAAAGGGGTAGACTTTAAAACTCAGTAAATTTAAGGATGTCGCAAGCCATTCAAAGCCTAACGCAAGGGGCAGGCCACACACTAGAAGCAAAAGGTCTTGCTTGCGTTGCTCGGAAAGATAGATCATCAACCCAACAATGCCTAAAGCTGGAATAATGGCTTGTTGCTCAAGGAGTAAGGCCATAAACCACACTCCCTGAAACAACACGAAATTAATAATTGAGCGCAATGTCATCGCCTGAGTGAACAAAACGAGGTCGACGCGCAACCAAATGAACCGTGCTAATCGAACGCGTTCTGAACGCGCCTTCGCAATAAGCCAAATAAAATAGCCACAAGCGATAGAAGCGTTGATCGAATTTTACTTTATCGATTTCAGGCCAGCTTGCCACAAAGCGTTCACGCCAGTCAGCCAACGTTCTGGCGTAATGCACCCCAATGTCTTTAACACTGTGAACAACCATGTCAGTTTGCTGTTTAATTTGCTTGTTCATTTCATCTAAGCATGGCAAACAACCGCCGGGGAAAATATACTGCTGTATAAAATCTGAGTTCTTTAAGTAATGGCTATAGCGTTGATCCGCAATTGTGATCGCTTGTATAAGCATTGCCCCATTAGCTTTTAGCAGTGACTGACACTTCGCAAAAAAGCCAGGCAAATACTCGTGACCCACAGCTTCAATCATCTCAATAGAGACAAGCTTATCGTAGCGGCCCTCAAGGAGTCGATAATCGTGTTTAAGCAACGTTATTTTGTGCTCTAAATTTAATTCTTTTATTTTTTCTGCAACATAATCATGCTGCTCATCAGAAATAGTGGTGGTTGTGACATGGCAATCAAAATGCGTTGCAGCATAGATAGCAAATGCCCCCCACCCCGTTCCAATCTCAATGACCTTATCGCCAGGTTGCAAGTCAACTTGCTCACATATAAGAGCGAGTTTGTGTGTTTGTGCTTGTTCTAGCGTCGCTGCTTTCGATGGATACACAGCGCATGAATAAAGCATTTCGTCACTTAAAAATGCGCTGTATAAATCATTGCCTAAATCATAATGCGCTGCGATGTTCTTTTTAGAACCCGATGCAGAGTTTTTATTTTTTAAGTGGTTGACTCGGTGAGCAATACCACTTAAAAAAGCGAATTTTTTTTCAAAAGCGTCTAGTTTGTCTTGGTTGAGGGCAAATATTTCGATGAGTTGCGTTAAGTTATCACAATCCCAATACCCTAAAATATACGCTTCACCAGCCCCCACACTGCCCGACATGGCAAACATTTTGTACATTGCGGCGTCATTTACTGTCACCGTAACACTGAGCGAACTGTGTGGATTACCAAACTGTTCGCGCTCGTTGCCATCAATTAATGTGATGCAGCCTATGTCGATACTGCTGAACGCACCTGTCACCAGTTTCTTATAAATTTTTGACAACCAACCTGTTGTAGAGGATTGCGTTAAATTTGATACTTTTTCCATCACATCACCTAATTTTAATTCTCTTGCTTGCCTGAGTGACCAATAAAGGGCACACGTTTGCAAAATAGTTTCAGCGCATGAATGTAAATACCTTTAAAAATACTCAACGTCATCGCTGGAAACTGTTTCAGCACGGCACTAACCTGCTCTTTAGTCAGGGCTTGCCTTTGCAAACGAAGTGTTGCATCAAACAAAAGAGTGTCGTCTTTTTTATTTTCAATATGAATCATAGCGTTATCGGAATTAAGTCTGACATTCCAATGATAGTTCATATCTAAGTTCATGAAAGGTGATACGGAGAAAACCTTTTTAAAGTTCACTTTTTTTTCTAAAGGTACGACATAATAATGACGTTCATTCCACGGCGTGTTACTCACTTCTGCAAGCATGTGTGTGAAATTGCCATCGGAGGTTTGATAAAAGAAAAAATTTACGGGGCTGAAGTAAATGCCAAAACAGCGCATTTGCCCCAGCATATAAACATGGCTAAACGTTGTGTTAACCCCCAGTTCCGCAAGCTTATCCAGTGCGCGTTGCTGCAATGATAACTGCATGTTGGTTTGATAGTTAAAATAATCGCTTTGTTTAAACTTTAATAGTTTAAAGCCATTACAACCAAGCCAAGGATGAATATTATTCAGCTCCTCTGGCTTGGCTAAATCGACCCACATCATGTAGAGCGGGTATTTAAAGTGATGCTCTTTTACTGCAAAACGCCGATGTCGAACATCACCAATGTAAATAGCACTATTCAAACTCAACTCCGAGTTGTTTAGCAACATTCACGGCACTTCTTACACCATCTTCATGAAAACCATTGTACCAATAGGCACCGCAGAAATAGCTGTTTTTATGGCCATCTATCAGCGCTTTTTTCTGCTGGGCAGCAATAGATTCTTTGTTAAAGACAGGATGGTGATAGATAAATTCGCGTAAGATTTTGTTTTTGTTAATTCCCTCTAAGTGGTTCAAGGTCACACAGAATTGTGGTTTACTTTCAATTCCTTGCAAAATATTCATTTGGTAAGTAACCACAGCAGCTTTGTCTGTGTTGTTATTAAGCAAATAATTCCAACTTGCCCAGGCAGCCTTACGTTTAGGAAGCAAAGAGGTATCGGTATGCAATACCACCGAATTCGCTGTGTATGGAATCGCAGAAAGTACCGCTTTTTCATCCTCAGTTGGGTCTAACAAGAGCTTTAAAGCTTGGTCTGAGTGACACGCAAAAACAACTTTATCAAACGTTTCGCTGTAACCGTCATCAAAATGAACATGGGCACACTCTTCACCACGCGATACAGAACTAATATTACTGTTAAGACGAATTTTGTCTGCAAAACCTTTAATCATTGGCTTGATGTATTCACGAGACCCTCCCGGAATAACATACCACTGAGGGCGGTTGGTAATATCTAAAAGGCCATGGTTATAAAAGAACTTAACGAAGAACTCTGTTCCCACTTTGGTCATTTCTTTAATACTGGTCGACCAAATTGCAGCTCCCATAGGCAGGATGTAGTGGTAACGAAAAAATTCGTTAAAATCATGCTCATCTAAAAACTCGCCTAGCGTTTGGTTAGGTTGATAATTTTGCTCTGCATGTAACGCCTTACACACATCATTAAAACGCACGATGTCTTTGAGTAGTTTCCAAAACTTAGGACGAAAGATATTTCGCTTTTGTGCAAATAAACTAAAAAAAGTGTGGCCATTGTATTCAAAGCCCGTTTGTTCGTTATGCACACTAAAACTCATTTGCGTTTTTTGTCGTTGCACACCCAATCGGTCGAGCAATTTTTCAAAGTATGGATAGGTTCTATCATTAAACACAATAAAGCCTGTATCAACGGCATAATCAACACCGTCAACGTTGACATCAATTGTGGCAGTGTGACCGCCTATATAGTCATTTTTTTCAAACACTGTTACATCATAATGTTTATGAAGTAGGTGCGCACAGCTTAAACCTGCTATACCCGACCCAATTACGGCCACTTTTTTCAACGTGATAATCCTTTTGCAAGCTTCAGCCATAATGGCGTAGGAAGCATTCGTAATAATTTTAAAATGAGGGTAAATCGATAAGGGAAATGCACTTCCTTACGTCGTTTTTCAACCCCTTTGTATATGTAACTAGCTGCTTTTTCTGCGCTAACCGCCATGGGCATAGGAAAGTCGTTTTTATCTGTTAAAGGCGTTTTCACAAATCCGGGATGAACCAAGGTCACGTCTACATCATTTAAATCAACAGCAAGGCTGTTTGCTAAATAACTGACTCCCGCCTTAGAGGCGCCATAGGCTTGGCTTCGTGGCAAGGGTAAATATGTGACGCTTGAACTGACAATGACCAACTGGCCACCCGGCTTAATTTTTGGCAGCAAGGCCTCTAAGCAGTAGCCCATGCTTAATAAGTTTGTTGTTACAACGCGGGTAAATAATGCACTGTCGAAATTACGCGCATCATCAATATATTCACAATTTCCTGCGTTTAATATAACGCGATCAAATTGTGTGTAGGCCACGGTGCTTGAACGGATGTCTTGCAAATTTGTGGCATCAAACTCACAACGTTCAATGTTGCTGTGGGCACTTAATTTAGCAAGCTTGTCGGTGTTACGACCACATGCTATAACCTGCTCGCCAGCATCTGCGTATTTATACGCAAGCGCTTCACCTATGCCAGATGTCGCGCCTGTAATTAGTGTTGTCATTATGCACTCGCTCTTTTATCAATGAAACGAACTGCTGAACCAAGTAACGGAATGTGTCTGTACAGTAAGGCACCCGCATCGAAATAATCGCGATGTTGGATAATTTTTTCGTTCGAAAAAACGAGCCGACTGTGCCCTTCCACCGCTATTTTTTTACCTTTGTTTAATTTTGGATGACGGTAAAACATTGTCCAATAAATAAAGGCTTTGTTGGTCGTGTGCTCGACATCAGTGATGTTAAATTCACAAGAAATAACATTAGCGTACAAATTTTTAAAATAGCCGTGTAAAGCGGCTAAACCATCCACTGCATGAAGGGGGTCTGAAAACTGGATATCTTGATGGTAGATTTCATCAAGCAGATGCAAATTGTCTTTATTGAGTGTTTGATAAACATTAATAAATCTGTCAAGGGTCGCCTTGTCCATATCACACCTTAAACGCGTTCAACGCACGCTCTCGCGCCGCTTTATGATCAACTATTGGAGACCAATAACTGCTTTTACTTCCCTGTTTAGCTAAGTAGTCATGTGGGAAGTGAATGTGTTTCGCAGGTATTTTTTCCAACTCTGGTAGATATTTACGGATAAACTCACCATCTGGATCAAAGCGCTCGCTTTGGGTAATTGGATTAAAAATACGAAAATAAGGTTGTGCATCACACCCTGTGCTAGCAGCCCATTGCCATCCACCATTGTTTGACGCCAGATCGCCATCAATCAAGTGTTTCATAAAAAAGCGTTCGCCTTTGCGCCAATCAATAAGGAGGTGCTTAGTTAAGAAACTAGCAACCACCATTCGCAACCGGTTATGCATCCAGCCGGTTTGCAATAATTGTCGCATTGCTGCATCCACAAGCGGATAGCCGGTTTTACCTTCACACCACGCATTAAAGTCATGTTCGTCGTCGCGCCATGCTAGGGCATCGTATTTATCGTTAAAGTTGGCGTATTTACTCAAATTTGGATAAATCGCAATCAGGTGACGATAGAACTCGCGCCAAATCAACTCGTTTACCCAGCAAAACAGACTACTTTTAGCATTTTTCAATACATCGGGATGACGCTGCTGAATGAGCGCCAGCAACTGATGAACACTAATAATGCCCACCGCTAAATAAGGGCTTAAACCAGAGGTGCCTTTAATACTTGGGATATCACGTTGTTCCTGATACGTACCAAGCTTTTCGTCGATAAAGCGTGCACATACATGGCTTAGCGTTTCATCATCAACCGGCCATTTTTCGGAGCTGCCGTCAGAGGTTAATAATTCATTTTCTTGCCACTGAACTGCAGGTGGCATATTAGGCGGCTCGGCAAAATAAAAATGCGTATCTTGAAACTGCTTTAACCACGCATTTTTGAAAGGCGTGAACACTTTAAACATCTCGCCACTTTGGTTTTTAATACTGCCTGGGGGGGCAATAACATCACCATCATAGCTGTAAAAATGTACATTTAGCGCATCAGCTTTAGCTAAAAATGCATTATCTCGTTCAACTTCATTGAGTTCGTATTCATTATTTGCATAAACATTTTCAATAGAATGCTGTTGGCAAAACGCTGAGAGCTTATCAACACACCCCGAATAATCGTGTGCATCAATAAGGTGTAATGTAATGCCTTTGTCTGCTAAAAGTTGCCCTAAAAATGCTAAACGGCGCTTTAATAAATCAATCTGAATAGGTGCTACATCATGTTGTTGCCATTGTTTTTCGGTTATAAAAAACACCGCATCTTGGCATCCATTGTCGATAGCGCGATATAAAGCGTCGTTATTAAAAAGGCGCAAATCGCGCCTAAACCAAAATAATGTCTTCATTAAATTCCGTAGCGTAATTTCAGTTCGTTCGGGTAAGGGTCAAAATAGACTTGCTTTGCAAGGTATTCATTGGGATGTATTTTTAGATGGTGCTTAATTAAGGTAAGCGGTACGTACAAAGGAACAAGTCCTTTTCGATACTCATCAATCGCATCGCGAAGCTCTTGCTTTTCAATTTTAGTGAGCGACTTTTTAAAATACCCCTGCAAGTGCATTAAGGTATTGGCATTATTTTTTCGCGAAGCAGGTTTCTTTAATGCGGTCATTAGTCCCAAAATGTACTCATTCGCGAGCGCATTAATATCTTCGCCATCAAATGTGCCCAGTAAGTTACCCAAGTTTCGATACGCCTCGTAATTATGAGCCATCAGCAAATATTTATATTGCGCATGAAACTGCGTTAAACGGTGCACGGTAATGGGTTGCTCATTAAGCGTTTGCCAATGTTTGTAGGTGTAGACCCGCATGACAAAGTTTTCACGCAGGTGCATATCGTTTAAGCGACCGTTTTCTTCACAGGGTAGTAGCGGGTTGTGAGCCATAATTTGCTCAGCAAAAAAACCAACGCCCTCAGAAGTATTTCCGGTACCCGCTTCATTGTAAATTTTAATCCGTTCCATGCCACAGCTTGGGCTTTTTGCACAAAACACAAAACCGCTTAACTCAGCAGTTTGTTCTGTTGCCACGCGCTTACCATACTCGGTCAGTTTAGGGCCAACATCGCCCGTGCCATCTGGTCGACATACTTTTATCGTGTCACCGACACGCACTTGGCGAATGGTCGGTCGCGGTATTGGCAAACCAACCGCGACTTCAGGGCAAAACTTTTTATACTCGACATGATTAGCTAACTCATCCATGCAAAAGTTTGATTTTTTGTGGCCACTATCAAAACGCACTTTATCGCCTGCTAAGCAAGCACTAATACCTATTTTTATTGTCGATTGCAGCATAAAGTTCCTACTAATAAATCAAATTACCAATTGGATTAAGTAATTTGCTGATACCCTTGTTAAAGTGTAGAGCACTGCTCACCACCGTAAAACATAAGCACCCTTGCGCCGTTTTAGGCGTATGATTATGACGCCCATCAAGCATCATAAAATCTCCAGGTACGTAACTGCCTTCTTCATCACTAAACTCACCCTCTAGTAGTAAGGTTAGCTCAAATCCAGTATGTGTGTGCTCTGGAATTTCACCCCCTGCATCAATATGTAAAAGACTGGCTCTTAAAGCACCGTCGTCTATGTCAATGCGTGAGCGCGCCAACTTACCAAGTTGCATAAAGTTACTGTGACCAATACGTGTTAAGGCGCGAGGCAATGTGTAAGTTTTGTCTTTAACATCAACCGTAATGGGGGCTTGCTCGTAAATTTCGTCGATTGCATCGTCTGCTGTAATTGCATCGAATAAGCCTGCATCAAATGAATCTTCACTATCAGCATCAAATCCTGCAAATACATTATCAGCCTGTTTGGCTTCGAGTGCTGCAATCTCTTTTTTACACACGGGGCACATTTCAACATGAATAGCAACAGCGATACTCAAAGATGCTGGCAAATTGCCTTCGCTGAACTGCATGAGAATGTCGTTAGAAGGATGGTGCTTAATCATGTTGGTCTCCCATTTCGTTGCGTAACTTCTGCAAGGCCAAGCGAAGACGAGACTTCACTGTGCCTACGGGAATATTTAAATGCTCTGCAAGTTGTTCTTGCGACATATCTTGAAAATACACCCCACGTACAACTTCACGTTGCGCCTGAGGCAGCTTGTTAAGGTACTGCTTAATTTGTTTGTCTTCTAAATGGTCGCTAAATTCGTGTTGACCCGGAGTTGCTTCATCAATAAGTGGCCAAATATCTTCGCTGATACACTCTTCTCTACTGCTTTTCATTTTTCTTAGCATGTCGAAAGAAGCATTACGCATCACGGTATAAACCCATGTAGTTGCAGCCCCTTTATCCTTGTGATAGAGGTGTGCCTTGCGCCAAACTGAAGTAAGCGTTTCTTGCACAAGCTCCATCGCTTGCGCTTCAGAGCCAAATTGTTTAATTCCAAAGCGCTTTATTTTTGGCGAAAAATATTGGAACAACAGCGCAAACGCCCGTTTATCGCGGTGCGTTGCAACTGCAAATAATGCATCTGCAAGCTCTTTGCTTGGTGTATCTGGCATGGCAGTGAATTGACCTGTGTTAGGTTTACAACCTGTTTGAAGTTGTTGACTTACCATTTTAATGTCATCCAATTATTGTCGTTACGTACATTACGCAGAGCGACAACAAACAGATCACATTAATCAGTAAATTCGGTATTAATCAAAGTATGGAGGAAACTTAGCAAATTTTCAAAGTTAGATTTAAAGGCAAGTTGTTGTTTTTTAACTAGTGAAATGGGTAATATTTCGAGCCAACGCGCAGCAACCCACGCAAGGTTATCAAATTGAGGGGCTTTATAGAGTGCAGCTAAATCAGGTTGATTCGCAAATACAGCTTGCAGCGTATGGCTTAGTAGTAAGTTTTCATCGGTGACGACTGATTTTACATACCAGCTCGGTTTCGACACGCGCTCAACATCAGCATGACGAAGTTCTTGTTTATCATAAAATGGTTGATTGATAGACACGGCATGCTCTGCATACACATCAATGAGTAACTGCCCGCTATCATCTTGATTAAAATCGGTTATTTGCATCATACAACCGAACTCAGGCAGATTAAGCTCTGTGTCGTGTTGGTATGTGCAAAGCACAAATCCGGTGTTGTCTTTAACAGCTTCTTTTACCATGGTTAAGTAACGCTGTTCAAAGATTCTTAGCTTTGTGTACCCTTCAGGTAAAATAAAAACCGGTAAAGGAAAAATCGCACGCTTCATAAAGTCTACTATCAAAAAACCACATGCCTTTAGTTACGTGCGCTTTTAGTCCGCCGATCAATATTTCATGAAATCTTAATTCTATTTCCTATCCTAAAAGTTGAACCATTGTGCAACATTACGAAATAACTCGATTGATGCATACGCACTGAGTAAACTCAACACAGGTGCAACCATTAGTAAAAATAAGCTGATTTCACTACTCATTGTCCTGCCTCCTTACTGCTTGTTAGTTACTTCAGATGTTTTTGCAGCCAACGTTACGGCTTCTTTTGAAGCGGTGTCCGCATCACCCATGTAACTTTCAAGTAATTTTTGAGCATCAAACTCAATGCTTTTATTCACACTTTGCTTAAGCTCTATACTTGCTTGTTGAACATAGCTTTTAATGGTTTGTGTGATGGTGTTACTAATGTCTAATTCAAAGTCAGTAGCACTTGCTTGAGCAGACCCTAATACAAGTAACGCAGCAGTCGTAAGTTTTAGTGAGTTATTCATAATGATATTCCTTGTCTCTTTAAGTAATTAGTCGTAATTACATAATCAAAGGTTGTGCCATCATGAAAATAATTTATAAGAACTTGTTTTTAAATAAATTTTTTAGGTAATTTATTTTTACACTTATTCAGCATTGGTTAATAAAACCAATAAAATTTATTTTTTTAACCAACTTTTAGTGAAAAAATAAGCGTTGATAAATTCAGCGTACACTTGTACACTGAAATTGTTTTTTAATTCATTTTTATTAGATGGTCTATGACAACTGCGCTTCCTTATTCACGCCAAGAAGAACAACTTAATGTGCTCACACATGGCTTAGGTGTCCTATTTTCTGTGTATGTACTGTGGGACTTAGTGTCACAATCAAACGCAATGTCAGCCACCGTGAGTGCTGTTGTGTATGGCTCAAGCTTATTGGTACTTTTTTTAGCCTCAACGCTCTACCACGCAAGTACAAAAGAGCGCCTGCGTGCTATTTATAAAAAGTGTGACCACTGTGCAATTTACTTACTGATTGCGGGTACCTACACGCCTTATTTAGTTATTTCGTTGTCGGGCGCGTGGGCAGTGGCCGCATTAGTGTTTATTTGGTCTTTAGCCATTGGCGGGGTAATTTATAAGTTGCTTGTAAAGCATACCAATAAAAAAATATCGCTCACAACATACTTATTGATGGGTTGGTTTGCACTTGCTCTTGTTTACCCTTTATATTTGAATCTTGACCCAAGTGCGTTGTGGTGGTTACTCGCAGGCGGCATTGCTTATAGCTTGGGAACTTTCTTTTACAGCGCTAAAACGCGACATTACAGTCACGCTATATGGCATGTATTTGTACTTATCGGCTGCGTATGTCACTACCTATCTATTAGTTTATACGTGTATTGAGGCGGGTTTATAAATTTATAGCGGGCGTAGTGGCTTAGTCCCATTGATGTATACGCATATTAATTTTTGACTTGTTAAAGGTGACACCCTCTATTATCAGTTTTTGACGTTGCTCACAATGTTTAGGTGTGCCTTCAGGAAAGGATATTTTGCCCTGACTATTGACCACCCGATGCCATGGAATTTTAGAATCGCTTGGCATCATTTTTAATAATCGTCCCACCAGTCTTGCATTATTAGGATAACCAGCAAGACCAGCTACCTGCCCGTAGCTGGCTACTTTTCCCTCTGGAATAGAGGCTATAACCGTATAAATAAGTTCTTCTTTAGTTGCTTGTTGCACGAATTGAATCCAAATACTGTTTACTTACTTCACTAAATGCCTGCCAAATAGCCCTCGCAACCGGGCCATGGTGCACGGAGTGCTGTCTAAATACGCGAATTTCTGCGCCAAATTGATGCTCTCTATCTGTAATTTTTATTTGCTGTAAAAGACCTGCTTCTATTTCACTTTGACAGTGCTGTAAACTGATCATTGCCCACCCTGCCCCAGAAAGCAAAAACGATTTAACACTGGTTATATCATCAATTTTCATCAAGGCAGACCCTAGCGTATAAGAGAGTCTGTCGCTATCAAAACTTAAGTCACTCTCAAACATTGCCAGACACGGGTAATTTTGAATGTCGGCAAAGCTAATTTCCGCTGGCACGACACCTGGCGCACTCACAATGCCAATGTCAAATTTACCAATGGGTAAACTTTCTAGATCACCCGTCGCATGAAACAAATCAAACCATGGGCCAATTCCTAAATCTGCTTGATGGCTATTTACTTGCTCTAGCGAAACAAAGCGTTTACCAGACGAAATACTAAACTCGGTGCTCGAAAAGCGCTTGAAAGTGTGGCTAATGACTTGGTTATAACTATGTTGATGGCACAGCTGCTCGTAACAAATTCGGTAATTAGCTTCATTACCGAGTGCAAGCTCTTTAGCTAACGAACTTAACTCACTGTTAGCATTAAGCAACTGACGCGCCTCTCGATAAAAAATACGCCCTTTTTCAGTCAAATGTAATCGGTAGTGTGCACGGTCTAATAACTCAAAGCCTAGTTCAGACTCTAGCTTCTTGATGGCAATTGTAAGGGCGGGTTGTGTTTTATGAAGCTTTACCGCCGCTTGGCTCAAACTAGAGCTTTGCACGATAGCATCTAAAATAATTAATTGATTTAAATTCATTAACCGCAAACCCTATTAATAAAATTAATGATGTTTCTAAAATTTAATAATTTTTATTTTATATCTTTGCAGCGTATCCTGCAGCAAATTTATGCTTTCATATCTATGGAGAAGACAATGAGATTGGCATCCGCCGTGTTATTCACCACTGTATTATGGTCACTTGCGGCATGTACAGAGCAAACTGCGCAAAGCAACGCTGAGCCGGTCATACGCCCTGTTAAACTTTTCAATACCAACAGTCAGTCAGATCAGGCTATTCGTAGTTTTCCTGCAGAAGTCGTTGCCAACCAAGGGTCTTACTTAGCCTTTAGGGTTAATGGTGAATTACTTGAGTTTCCTGCACTTGCTGGCCAACATGTTGAAAAAGGCCAACTTCTTGCCAAACTTGATCCAGAAGATTTTCAACTTCAGTACGAAGAGCGAAAAGCACGTTTTGAGCTTGCTGACTCGCAACTTGAACGCGTTCAAAAGCTATTTGATCGCTCCATCGCAAGCCAAGCAGAGCTAGACCAAGCACTGGCAAATAAGCAAGTGGCAGAGTCTGCTTTAAAAATTGCAAAAACCAATTTAGATAACAGTGAACTTCGCGCTCCTTTTGCGGGGACTGTGGCAAAAGTTTTTGTGAAGAACTTTGAAAATATCCAAGCAAAGCAAAACATATTACGTCTTGAAACCCGCGACTTAATGGATGTGGTTATCCAAGTGCCTGAAAAACTCATTGCTCGCATTGATAAAGACGTTGACTACCAACCTGATGTTATTTTTGATGGCTACCCAGACAAGTCGTACCAACTCACCGTAAAAGAATTTGATACCCAAGCTGACCCAACCACCCTTACATACAAAGTGGTGTTTTCGCTGCCAGTGCCTGAAGACTTTAATCTTCTTGCGGGAATGACAGGCCGTGTTGATATTGATTTAAGTAAAATCACCCACTCGCAATCAGCGTATATTCTGCTGCCTGTTGAGGCAGTGTTTTCAGAGCCTACAGAGTCTGAAAAAAATAATAGCTATGTATGGCTGTATGACGAAAACACCGGTTTAGTTCATAAAAAAGCGGTTAAAGTGGGCCAATTACACCGCAACGGTATTGAAGTGCTTTCAGGTATTGAGCAAGGTCAAATGGTGGTTGCTGCAGGTGTGCATTCCTTAGAGGAAGGCATGAAAGTACGTCCATGGCAAAAAGAGCGAGGCTTATAATGAGCTTTGCTGCACTTGCTATTGAGCGAAAAGTTATAAGCTGGATGTTCGCACTGTTTTTGCTAATAGGCGGCACCGTGGCTTATTTTGGTTTAGGGCAACTTGAAGACCCTGAGTTCACTTTGAAAAAAGCAATGGTGATCACTCTGTACCCAGGTGCCTCACCACAACAAGTTGAAGAAGAAGTTACTTTTCCAATTGAAAATGCAATTCAACAATTACCCTATGTTGATTATGTCACCAGTATTTCGTCGCCCGGTAAATCACAAATTACCGTTGAGATGAAAAGTAATTACCGCAAACAAGACCTTCGCCAAATTTGGGATGAATTGCGCCGTAAAATTAACGACCAAGCCGCAGCAATGCCTTCGGGTGTTTACCCAAGTAAAATTATGGATGATTTTGGTGATGTTTACGGTGTGATGTATGCCGTGACAGGTGATGGCTATTCGTATGATGAGTTAAAAGACTACGTTGATTATTTAAAGCGTGAGTTAGTGCTGGTTGATGGCGTAAGCAAAGTAACCGTTGGCGGTGAGCAACAAGCACAGGTAATGGTTGAAATTTCAACCCGAAAATTAGCACAATTAGGTATTTCGCCAGACCGTATTTACCAGCTTTTGCAAACCCAAAATAGTGTTTCTAACGCGGGGAAAGTACGGGTTGGCGATGAATCAATTCGTTTACACCCCACCGGTGAATTTAAAGACGTTAAAGAGCTTGAAAACCTATTAATTTCAAAGCCGGGTGAAAACGAGCTTATATATTTAGGTGATGTTGCAACGGTATTTAGAGAGTACGCAGAAGTACCAAATAACATTATTCGCTTTAATCAGCAGCAAGCACTCCTTGTAGGCGTGTCGTTCAGCACAGGTGTAAACGTGGTTGATGTGGGCGCTAAAATAGACGCGCATTTAGCTTCGTTAGAATACCAACGCCCACACGGTATAGAGATTAATAGTGTTTATAATCAGCCAGCAGAAGTCGAAAAGTCAGTCAGTGGTTTTATTATTAGCTTACTTGAAGCCGTTGCTATCGTCATTGTGGTGTTGCTGGTATTTATGGGCTTTAAAAGCGGTGTACTAATAGGTGTCATTTTACTCCTAACCGTACTCGGCACCTTTATCTTTATGAAGCTATTTGCCATTGATTTGCAGCGGATTTCGCTCGGCGCTCTGATCATTGCGCTCGGTATGCTGGTTGATAACGCGATTGTTGTTACCGAAGGTATTCTTATTAACTTAAAGCGTGGGCAAACTAAACTACAAGCTGCAACCAATATTGTTGATCAAACTAAATGGCCGTTATTGGGTGCAACTGTGATTGCGGTTACCGCATTTGCCCCAATTGGTTTAAGCTCGGATGCCAGTGGTGAGTTTGCAGGTAGCTTATTTTGGGTGTTGTTTATTTCGTTATTACTCAGTTGGATTACGGCAATTACACTCACGCCTTTCTTTGCTGACTTAATGTTTAAACAAGCTACGGAAAAACAGCCTCACCACGATGAAGACCCTTATCAAGGTATCATCTTCAATGTGTATAAAGGTGTTTTGCATTGCGCAATGCGTTACCGTAAAACCACCTTATTGCTCATGGTGATCATGCTCGTTAGTGCGGTATTTGGCTTTAAGTTTATTAAGCAATCATTCTTTCCGGCCTCGAACACCCCCATGTTTTATGTCGATTACTGGCATACTCAAGGTGCCGATATTCATACCACGATGGACGGGGTAGCAAAACTTGAAGCGTTTCTACAAGCCGACCCTCTCGTTGAAGAAGTGACCACCACGGTTGGCCAAGGTGCTCCTCGCTTTATGCTGACATACGCGCCAGAAAAGTCATACCCAGCTTATGGACAGTTGATTATTCGTGTACAAGATCGTGAGGCCGTGAAAGCCATGATCAAAAAAGTGCGCGACTACCAACATGAACATGTTCTCGATGCGCAGCTTAAAGTTAAACGCATGGAAATTGGGCCATCGACCGATGCAAAAATTGAAGCGCGCTTTTCAGGCGCTGATCCTGTCGTACTGCGTCAGCTCGCTAAGCAAGCAAAAGACATTCTTCATCAAGACGCTGGTGCCTTTAATATTCGTGATGATTGGCGTGCTCGCTCTAAACTTATTCGTCCGCAGTTCAACGAACAAAAAGCACGCCGTTTAGGGATTGCTAAGTCTGATCTTGATCAGCTTTTATTAACAAGCTTATCGGGTAAACAGGTCGGCGTGTATAAAGACGGCACGCAAATGCTGCCCATTATTGCACGCTCGCCTGCAGAAGAGCGGTTAAATGTCGAAAGCCTGCGCGACTTACAAATATACAGCCCTGTATTGGGAGTCTTTGTGCCAGTTACGCAAGTAGTTGATGACTTTGTTGTTGAATGGGAAGACAGTTTAATTATGCGCCGTGACCGAAAACGCACTATCACTGTCATGGCAGACCATGATGTGATTGGTGATGAAACACCTGCGAAGCTGTTTGCCCGTGTCCGCAAAGATATTGAAGCGATTGACCTGCCACACGGCTATGAGTTGCAATGGGGCGGTGAGTTTGAATCAGCAAGCAAAGCACAAAAAGCAATTTTTGGCTCATTACCGCTTGGTTACTTGGCAATGTTTGCAATTACTGTATTGCTGTTTAACTCAGTTAAAAAACCACTGGTTATTTGGGCCACAGTGCCTCTGGCAATCATTGGTGTATCGGCAGGTTTGTTATTAATGAATGCAGCGTTTAGCTTTATGGCACTGCTTGGTTTACTGAGCTTAAGCGGCATGTTGATTAAAAACGGCATCGTATTAGTGGATCAAATTAACCTCGAACTCGATAGCGGAAAAGAGCCTTATCAAGCCGTGTTCGATTCAGGCGTTAGTCGTGTGCGCCCAGTCGCTATGGCAGCAATCACGACTATTTTAGGAATGATCCCACTTTTATTTGACGTATTCTTCCAATCAATGGCGGTCACAATCATGTTTGGGCTTGGTTTTGCGACAGTACTGACGCTTATTGTCGTGCCAGTGCTTTATACACTGTTGTTTAAAATTAAAGTACCTAAACAACGCCACAGCAATTAAGTACTCTTGTATTTGTGCCTCCCCTGAAAGGATATTTTCAGGGGAGGCACTAAAAATTAATTGTATTTGTATCCAATCAATTGCTCTAACCGATGCGCAATTGCAATCAACTCTTTTTCACTCAACGCACCACCCGTAATAGAAAGTCCAACGGGCATATGATGCACTTTACCCATAGGCAGCGTTAAATGAGGGTAGCCAGATACAGCCGGGTAAGTAGAAAAGCTGCCCGTGAAGTGATCCCCATTGATACGGTCTATTGACCACGCGGGTGTTAAAGTCACAGTAATAATTGCATCAAGATTGTGTTCTTTAAGCATTTTATCTAAGCCATCTGCTCTGGTTGCTTGATGCACTTTTTGTAATGCTGTTAAATACTTCTGGTCGGTTAACGTTGCTTTTTGCTGCGACTTTTCAAATATTTCTTGTTGAAAGTAAGGCATCTCCTTAGTAGCGTGAGCTTGATTAAACTGGATCAACTTTTCTAGTGTCAGCGATTTATATTCGTTTGGCAGTTGAGCAAGGTAGTCATTTAAAGTCGCTTTAAACTCATAGAGTAAAACATCATAACTATCTTGATAAAAATGATCATATGGCTCTGTCGATAACCCCTCAACTAATAAAGCACCTTCTTGTTCGAGCATCTGTTTAGTCTGGTTAAAAAGTGACTCAACTTGCTCATGAGCAAGTGGCGCAGCATACAGTACACCTAAACGCTTGCCTTTTAATGAGATGGCACTTTGCTCTGGCGTATAGTCATAATTAAGGTGCCCTTTTGCGATGTTTGTTGCGGGATCTTTTTCATCAAAACCTTGCATAACTGACAGTAAAATGGCCGCGTCAATTACCGAGCGTGTCATAGGCCCCGCTGTATCTTGCGTATGAGAAATAGGCACAATGCCATGGCGGCTCAATAAACCTACCGTGGGCTTTATACCCACAATACCATTTGCAGAAGACGGACACGTAATAGAGCCATTTGTTTCAGTTCCAATCGCAGCAACACTTAAAAAGGCGGCAACAGCAGCACCAGAGCCTGAACTAGACCCGCACGTAGAACGATTTAAATCATGGGGATTACGCGTTTGCCCCCCAATCGCACTCCACCCAGACGATGAACGTTCAGAGCGCATATTGGCCCATTCACTTAAATTTGTTTTGCCTAAAATAATGGCCCCTGCACGTTTAAGTTTGGCAATAATTGGCGCATCTCTGTGCGTAAAATTATCTTTTAATGCTAACGAGCCTGCCGTTGTAGGCATAGTCTCAGTTTCGATATTATCTTTTACTAAAATTGGTATGCCATGCAAAGGGCCGCGTAACTTACCATGACTAAGCGCTTCATCAAGTTGCATAGCTATGCTTATAGCATCGGGGTTCATTGCAACCACAGCATTTAATTGAGGATTGAGCTCATCGATTTGCTGAATAAAAAACTGTGTTAATTCAGTTGCTGTGAGCTGTTTTTCTTTCATTGCCTGAATTAATTGCGGGATTGTACTTTGTTGAACAAGGTTTTTTAGTTGTTGATTTCTTTGTTCAGAGAGTGGGGTATTTTCTTTTGCAGACACGTTAACTGTAAAGCATAAAGCGGCTAAAAAAACACTTAATGCGAATGCATGTAAAGCACGAGTAATCTGACTAATTCCTGTGTACATTTGTCGTTCCTGTTTTATAGAGTGTTGTTGATTGTTATTTTAAAATCGGTATTTACCCATACTTTTATCAAAAATTGCTATTTCTTTACTACACAATGGATTAAACACTGAGCGTTCTCTTGCCCATTACCAGCACAAAATACCCATACTGTTTAATAGTCTAGCCCGACGAAGGTACACGGTGCTAAATGAGTGTTTTATTCAAATCAGCGATATTGGGCATGCACTGCTTATCTTTTAATTTAACGTCAATCGCGTCAGTTACAAAGCAGCATTTTCAATCAGCGCTTACTCATAGCCATCACGTTAAATATTCTCACGAAGAAAATTGAGTCTATAGCATGTGGTATTGATGAAACAGGCACTATGTTGTAATCACTGCCGCCAAGGCATGCCGTTTCTTATTGTTCAAGCAGGTTATCTGACCGCAGGCTGTTAAAGAGCATGGCTGACGGTGAAATAAACCGCTTTTTGGTGTTCATCCTCCCCCTTTTTAATCATGCGGTACGACTGTCTTTAATTACCTAAAAATGTATATACATGGTATGTGTGAATGTATTTTAAACACACTTAAACAGTGATTTTTCCACCAATAAAAAACGCCATAAATAGGGTTAAACACACCAAAGTATTGCATTTAAATAAATAATAAAAACCATTCAACCGCTATTTACATGTAATTAAAAATACAAAGACATGAATAAAAAAACAAATTTAAAAACCGATTAATCCTTCTTTACCAGTTTATTTATAAAATCAAGACTAACCCTAACGTACTAAAAAATACCCCTTACACTACCCTTAGTTAGGTACTCCTTACTAGGTATATCATCTCTCTAAAATTTATACTTAAATTAATTATTAAATTTTCTGTAACACATTAACTCCACTCGAAAAACACATGTAGTTAAATGTTATCTAGTCAAAAATTGATCAAGGTCACTAAAATTATTGTAAAGAAGAGTAAGGTTATTAATGAGAAAAATAAAACAATATAACTTTCCTAAATAAAGCCATTTATAAGGAATTGTTGGTGCTGTTATGAATATAAAATCAACCTGGCTTTTGTACCTCTGCGCGATGATGTTATTTATACTTACATTACCCTGCGAGGCGGTGTTTGTAAGCCCACCAAAAGATCCCATGCCATTCATTGAGGAAATTTTTCCTCAAGCGACACATATTGGTGAAAAACAGCGGATATCTAACGACGAAAGTGCGCCTTTCGCATGGGTCGTTTATCAAGACAAAAACGTACTGGGCTACGCTTTTGAAACCAATGATATTGCCAAAATTCCAGCTTATTCGGGCGAGCCAGTGAATATGCTCGTTGCCATTGACCCCCAAGGTAATTATTTAGGGGTGAAAGTATTAGAGCATCACGAGCCGATTATTTTAACGGGTATCCCAGAATCAAAACTATGGGAGTTTACTGATCAATACACGGGCTTACATGTTAGCGATCGCCTTAAAGTAGGAGGCAGCAGCTCAGATAATATCGTCAACATTGATGGACTTTCTGGTGCCACAGTCACTGTCATGGTCATGAATGATGCGGTAACTAAGTCAGCAAAAAAAATCGCCGCACGTTTAAACATAATTGATCTTGAAGCTTTAAATCGCTTACCAATGGCCACTATAAAGCACGATGTTTATCAACCAGCAAGTTGGCAAGCGTTAACGGGTGACGGGTCTATTCGCCGCTTGTACCTAAGTCGAGAGGCCGTTGATGAGGCGTTTGTAGGCACAGAAGCAGAACACATTGATGCAGCTGCTCCTGAACAAAAAAGCGCTATGTTCGCTGAGCTTTATTACGCGCAAGCTAATATTCCTCACATAGGCATAAACTTACTTGGTGAGAGTGAGTACCAATGGCTTATGGCGCAATTAGCCCCCGGTGAGCATGCCTTTATTGTGCTAGGAAATGGCTATTCTTTTAAAGGCTCAGGCTACGTTCGTGGCGGTATTTTTGACCGTATTCAACTTTTGCAAAATGGCGACACCATTTCATTCCACGATTTAGACCACTTTCGCGTCACTGATATTTACGCCACAGGCGCACCCAAATTCAAAGAAATGTCTATTTTTATCGCACGCGCTCACGATGAGTTTAACCCCGGAGCCGATTGGCAATTAGAGCTATTAGTACGCCGTCAAATGGGCGCTATCGACAGCACATTCACGAGTTTTAAAGGCGATTATCATACTTTAGATAAATATGTCAGTCGCCCCGCTATGCCTGAACCCGAAGCTGAATTATCACTGACGCAACAAGTATGGCAAGACAAGCAAGTGGAAGTGATTATTCTGCTGTTCCTCATGCTTCTATTAGTCGCTACCTTAATATTTCAGGATATTCTGGTGCGTCACCCAACCTTTTTACACAATTTCCGACACATATTCCTTATCGTGGTGGTGGTGTTTATCGGCTGGAGCTGGGGCGGACAACTCTCTGTAGTGAACGTATTCACTTTTTTACAAGCACTGATGTCTGATTTTTCGTGGGATTTATTTTTACTCGACCCCGTTATTTTCATTCTTTGGTGTGCTGCAGCGGTGACCATTATGATGTTCGGGCGCGCCGTATACTGTGGTTGGTTATGTCCATTTGGCGCTTTGCAAGAGCTACTAAATGTATTTGCACGCTATATGAAGCTGCCGCAAATAGAGCCCCCTTTTGCAGTGCATGAACGTTTATGGGCCATTAAGTACCTTATTTTACTGGCTTTATTCGGCATGTCTCTTGACTCTATGGCTGTTGCAGAGCAAATGGCTGAAGTTGAACCATTTAAAACCACCTTCTTACTCAAGTTTGATAGACAATGGCCATTTGTGCTGTATGCCGTGTCTTTGCTGGTAATTAATTTATTTAACCGAAAATTCTTTTGTCGCTACTTATGCCCATTAGGCGCAGCGCTCTCTGTGGGCTCTAATTTACGCTTGTTTAGTTGGTTAAAACGTCGGCCTGAGTGTGGTCAGCCATGTAAAACCTGCGCTAAAGAATGCGAAATACAAGCTATTCACCCTGATGGTTCAATCAATATGCGCGAGTGTCACTACTGTCTTGACTGTCAAGTCACCTATTTTAATGAACAGAAATGTCCACCACTAAAGAAACTTGCCAGGAAGAAGAATAAATTTCAGGAAAAAGAAATACCCACGGTGGACGTTAGCTAACTACGCCCATCACCAAGCACAATGAAATAACCGGAGGAAGTCCATGAGTGATAGGAAAAAGCTCCCAGAACAAAAACAGCTGAAAGACGAAAGCAGACGTAAGTTTTTTGCTAAAAGTGCTTTATTAGGTGCAGGTGTAGTTGCAGCGCCTATGTCAGCTACTATGTTCGCATCAATGGCTAAGGCACAAGCCGCAGAAGCAGGCAGTAACAGTGCCACTGTTCACCCAGGTGAACTAGATGAATATTATGGTTTTTGGAGTGGAGGCCACTCGGGGGAAGTGCGTATTTTAGGTATTCCGTCAATGCGGGAACTCATGCGTATTCCTGTTTTTAATACCGACAGCGCAACAGGCTGGGGTCTGACGAATGAATCTAAACGCATCAAAGGCGACAGCGCACATCTGCAATGTGGTGACTCACACCATCCACATATGAGTATGACTGATGGCCGTTACGACGGTAAATATGTGTTCATTAACGACAAGGCCAACAGTCGTGTAGCACGTATTCGCTGCGATGTTATGAAGACCGATAAAATGCTAACCGTTCCTAATGTTCAAGCAATCCATGGCTTGCGTGTGCAAAAGGTTCCACACACTAAATATGTGATCTGTAATGGCGAATTCGAAATTCCCATGAACAACGATGGCAAAGCATCAATGGATGACATTAGCACCTATCGTTCATTGTTTAATGTGATTAATGCCGAAACCATGGAAGTCGCATTCCAAGTAATGGTGGATGGTAATTTAGATAACACCGACGCCGACTTTGACGGAAAGTATTTTGCATCAACCTGTTATAACTCAGAAATGGGGGTCACACTCGGTGATATGATCTCATCTGAACGTGACCATGTTGTTGTATTTAACTTACCGCGATGCGAAGCCGCCATTAAAGCAGGCAAATTTAAAACCTACAATGGCAATAATGTCCCAGTGTTAGATGGCCGTAAAGGGTCAGCACTCACAGCGTACATTCCGGTTCCTAAATCACCACATGGTTTAAATACCTCACCCAATGGCGACTATTTTGTTGCTAATGGTAAGTTATCACCGACTGTTTCTGTGATTTCAATTAAGAAACTAGATGACCTATTTGATAACAAAATTAAGCCTCGCGACACCATCGTTGCAGAACCTGAACTAGGCTTAGGGCCACTTCATACCGCATTTGATAACCGTGGTAACGCTTACACCACGCTGTTTATCGACAGCCAAATTGCGAAGTGGAGCGTTGAAGATGCTATCAAGGCATACAATGGTGAGAAAGTGAACTACATACGCCAGAAGCTAGATGTTCACTATCAGCCGGGGCACAACCATACTTCACAAGGTGAAACCCGTGATGCAGATGGTAAATGGCTTATTGCACTGTGTAAGTTCTCAAAAGATAGGTTCTTACCTGTCGGGCCATTACGTGCAGAAAATGATCAGCTCATAGATATTTCAGGTGATGAAATGAAGTTGGTTCACGATGGCCCAACTTTCGCTGAACCTCACGACTGTATCATTGTTCACCGCTCTAAGGTGAAGCCAAATAAACTGTGGGAGCGAAACGATCCTTTCTTTGCCGAGACTATCGCAATGGCAAAAGCAGACGGTGTTAATGTTTACGCTGATAACAAAGTGGTGAGAGACGGCAAAAAAGTACGTGTCTACATGACCTCAATTGCCCCTAGCTTTGGCATGACTGAGTTTAGAGTAAAACTAGGTGACGAAGTCACTGTGGTTATTACTAACTTAGACCAAGTTGAAGACGTGACACACGGTTTCTGTATGACTAATCATGGTGTGCAGATGGAAGTTGCACCGCAAGCAACGGCATCCATAACGTTTATCGCTGATAAACCGGGTGTGCAGTGGTACTACTGTAACTGGTTCTGTCATGCACTGCATATGGAAATGCGAGGCCGCATGTTAGTTGAAGCGTAAGCTTTGTATTTGGGTATGGGACTTTCCCATACCCTTTATCTTTACAAATAGAAGGTTTATTGAGTGCAGTTAATTTGGTTACACCGTTTATGTGGAGCAATACTGCTCTGTTTTTCATGTTATTCGTTGGCAGTGAGTACGCGACTCTCTGCAGCTGATGATTTACAAGCGCAGTTAGACAGCGCAAAAGCAGGCGACACAATTGTTTTAACGAAGGGTATTTACCAAGGAAATTTTGTTGTCAATAAAGCCATCCACCTTATTGGTGAAACAGGTGCTGTCATTGATGCTTTAGGCGAAGGCCACGCATTACTGTTAAAAAGTTCACATATTTCTATTAAAAATCTCGAGATAGTGAATTGGGGAAATAACTTAACCGAACAACATTCCGGTATTTATTCAGATCAAAAAGCAGAGCAACTAATGATTGCCAATAACCACCTTAAAGGCGATGGTTTTGGTATTTGGTTACAAAAAGGCCAGCATGTGCAGGTTTTAAATAACGTGATTGTTGGCAATAAAGCCCTGCGTTCAGCAGATCGCGGCAATGGTATTCAGCTCTCCAATGTGCAACATGTACTGGTTAAAGGAAATGATGTCTCTTACACGCGCGATGGCCTGTACATAATATCAAGCCAAGATAACGTATTAGAAAATAACACGCTTCATGATCTACGCTATGGCGTTCATTACATGTATTCCCACGACAATAAAGTACTCAATAATAACGCATACAATACGCGGGCTGGTTATGCCTTAATGAGCTCGCGCAATTTAGTGATCCAAGGTAATCGAACGACTAACAGTGAAGATTATGGGTTACTAATGAATTTTATTACCTCGTCAGACATCCTAAACAATCACATTTCTAATGTGTGGACCAAGCCCGAAAATAAAGTATTAGGGCGAGACGGAAAAGGTTTTTTTGTATACAACTCAGCGTATAACAACATTGTCGATAACGTGGTTGATACCACAGAAATTGGTATTCACCTCACTGCAGGCTCTGAGCATACGCAAGTATATGGCAACAGCTTTATAAATAACCCCACGCAAGTCAAATACGTTTCCAATAAAAAACAAGAATGGAGTCACGATAGCCGCGGTAACTATTGGAGCAATTATTTAGGCTGGGATATGAATAATGATGGCGTGGGTGATGTTGCCTTTGAACCCAACGATGGAATTGATAAATTGGTTTGGCAATACCCAGAAATGAAAATGCTAATGGATAGCCCATCGGTATTAACACTGCGCTGGGTACAACGCCAATTTCCTGTATTAAAGCCTGCAGGGGTTAAAGACAGCTACCCATTAATGCGCACCCCACACTCACCTCATGTTATTAAATCGCAGAGTGATATCAAGGACAAACAACATGACTAACACGCCCGTGGTTTCAATGAACCAAGTAACAAAAAGCTATGGCAGTCTCACAGCAGTCAATAACCTTAGCTGCGAGCTCGCGCCCGGTGAAGTGCTCGGCCTTTTTGGTCATAATGGTGCTGGCAAAACAACCATGATGAAACTCATTCTGGGTATCACATCGCCAACAAATGGCAGTGTCGATGTACTCGGTGCTAAACCAGACTCCAAAGCCGCATGGCATATTCGATCCCAAGTCGGTTACTTGCCTGAAAATGTCAGTTTTTATGAGCATTTAACAGGAATAGAAGTACTCAATTACTTTGCAAAACTGAAAGGTTTTAACAAACAACACGCAAAAGATTTAATAGCGCAAGTGGGATTAACAGAGGCAATGAACCGCGCGGTTAAAACATATTCCAAAGGAATGCGTCAACGTTTAGGACTTGCCCAGGCATTTTTAGGTAAACCTAAATTACTATTACTAGATGAACCAACGGTTGGGCTTGACCCGGTTGCAACAACTGAATTTTACCAACAAGTTGACAACCTTAAAGCACACGGCACCAGTATTATCCTGTGCTCTCATGTGTTACCAGGGGTTGAGCGCCATATTGACCGTGCGATTATTCTGAGTAAAGGGCAACAACTTGCTTGCGGTAATTTAGCCAGTCTACGCGCACATGCAAACTTAGATATACGCATTAAAACTCGCGGTGTTTCCCCTTCTGAACTCGTTAATGACTCACAATTAATGACCCATGTTGAACTCTGTCACGATACCGATTTATTGGTAAAAGACGAGAATAAAATGAATGTTCTCCGCGAGCTCGTTAAATACCGTCATTTAGATGATATACACATTGAACAACCCGATTTAAATCAAGTTTATCAACAAATTTTATCTCAAGCGCCACAAAAGGGAAGCATATGAAATCAGTCTTCACTGTTGCTGCAAAAGAGTTTAGCGATGGTCTTCGCAACCGTTGGTTGCTCTCAATTACAATTATTTTTGCCTTATTATCAGTAGGGCTGACCTATTTTGGCTCAGCGGTCGCAGGTGAAACAGGGTTAACCTCAACCTCGACCACTGTAGCAAGCTTAGCAAGTTTAGCTGTTTTTCTTATTCCCTTAATCGCCTTGTTACTCAGTTACGACAGCTTTGTAGGTGAGCTAGAAAGTGGCACCTTACTCTTATTACTTACCTACCCTATCAACAAAACCCAATTACTAATGGGAAAATTTATAGGGCAAGGAAGTATCATTGCACTGGCAATTTTAATTGGCTTTGGTGCATCTGGTGTCATTTTATATGCCCATACTCAACAAACAGGAATTATTACCGTATTTTCATTATTCATAGCCAGTGCCGTTATGTTAGGTCTTAGCTTCATTGCCATTGCCTTCATAATTAGTATCTCGGTGAGTGAAAAGTCGAAAGCTGCCGGTGCTGCTTTAATCGTCTGGTTTATTTTCGCACTCATATTTGATCTCGGTTTACTCGCTCTTCTCGTAGGCACTGAAGACGGTATAAGCCAACAATCACTCACGTTTATGATGATGTTGAATCCCGCTGATATTTTTAGATTAGTGAATCTAGCAGGCTTAGACAGCGCCGATGTAAACGGGGCTCTTGCTATTGCAATACGCTCAAGCCTGTCGCTTACTCAGTTGCTTTGCGTGCTCGTTGCCTGGGTTATCTTGCCATTAATTTTAGCCATCACACTATTTACTAAAAAGAGAATGTAATGAACGTTAAAACCTTACTGCCGATACTGCCACTTCTATTCATGCTTTGTGCCTGTGGGGAGAGTGAAATTAAACAAACACCCAGCCAAGCAGTTGCAATTGAAGCAACCGATGAATGTCATTTATGCGGTATGTTGATTTCAGAATTTCCAGGCCCGAAGGCTGAACTACTGCAAACTGATACAAACTCGGGCTCGGGCAAAAAAATACATAAGTTTTGTTCAACACGAGATATGTTCAGTTACTACCTAGAACCTGAAAACACACGTAATGTAAGCGATATTTTTGTACATGACATGAGTAAAACACCCTGGCATAAACCCGCCGATAATTACTTTATAAATGCGCGAAAAGCTTGGTATGTTGCGGGCTCATCTCAACAAGGCGCTATGGGGAATACATTGGCCAGTTTTGCAACTGAACAAGATGCGATAAACTTTCAAAATGAATTTGGCGGGCATGTCATTCGTTTCGAAGATATCACACACGCTATTCTAATGCCTGCTCATCATTAAAAATGATAAAAGCGATACGCAATCTACCCATGTAAATCAGGTAGATTGCTTTTATGTAAACGATACTTTTTCTAGTTTACTAGCTTCTGACAACAGTCCCCAAAGATTCACGGTGTTGAAGTAATTCATCAAAGCCTTGCTCATGTAATTTAGCTACGAGCTGTTCAAGCACGTCATCTTTTTGAGGCGCTACAGGCTGCGTTAATAGCAAAGAAGTAAGATTACCAAACCCAGGATTCTCAAGGCCATGATGTGCTCTTAGCGTTAACAGCATAAGTGCAGCATAAGGTGTAAATTGCCAGTTCATATTGTCGAACTCAAAAAACATCTTACTTGGTGGCGATGCAACCTGAGTAACTTGATCATCACATAACTGATTTAGAAAAGCGGTAACTTCAGTTAAGTCAGTGCTATCCCAGTTATCTAAAATAGCTTGGTAAGCAAAGTCATCAACTACTGGTTTTAAGGTATTGCCACCAGCTATGTTATCGAGAACGTAATCTAAATCGACTTAAAACTATATAATAAGCAATACCTGGTACAAAATTGGGGGTTAAGCGATAAGTACAGTGTTGTTGGTGAAGCGAGCACCAACAACACATAATAGTTGAAGATAAAATTGAGCAAAACGCCGTTATAGCGTTTACTTTTTCAAACTCAATGTGCCAGTACGTTTTGTGCTACTTCGCTTTATTTGGTTTGACCTAGGTTTACCTTGATTCGCTTTATTCGAGCCTGGTTTTGAGTCTGTGCGGCCTTTTTTAACATAGCTAGAAAAGTCGCGTTTTTTCTCGCCTTCTGAACGTGGTTGAGGCGTTCTTGGCTTAGTTGGCTGTTTATTATCGTCAATTGAACGTTCCTCTGTTTTACCCGAGTCTGCAATTGAGTTATTAATTTCAGCCATCTCTTGCTCAGTTAAATGGCGCCATTGCCCCACTTTTAAGCCTTTTAACGTCACATTCATAATACGTGTACGTTTAAGCGTGACCACTTCGTAGCCGAGGTATTCACACATACGGCGAATTTGACGATTTAGCCCTTGCGTTAACACAATAGTAAACTGCTGTGGGCCAGTTTGTTTCACTTTGCACTTTTTCGTCACGGTATCTAAAATTGGAATACCATTTGCCATTTTGTTTACAAACTGACGATTAAGTGGCTTATCGACAGTGACTACATATTCTTTTTCGTGGTTATTGCCCGCTCGTAAAATCTTATTAACGATATCGCCTTCATTGGTCAAAAAGATTAAGCCTTCAGATGGGCGGTCTAATCGACCAATTGGGAAAATACGCTCAGGATAATTAACCGCTTTTACGATGTTACTTTGAATTTTTCGCTCAGTGGTACAGGTAATACCAACGGGTTTATTATATGCAATATAAACACGTTTCGGTTTGGCTTTGAGTGGTTTACCATCAACAAGTACTTCATCAGCATCACTGACTTTAACACCCATTTCTGGCAAATTACCATTAACAGTAACACGACCTTCCTCAATATATTTATCAGCCTCTCTGCGCGAACAAAACCCTGTTTCACTGATAAATTTATTTAATCGTTTTAACTCTGTCATGGCACACTTCTGTCTTAATTTTAAAGCCGCTAGTTTATACCAGAACCCTATAGCACGCTAGGCAGATTAATCTTCGTTTAACGGCTCGCTTTAATGCAGTGCAGGTTTTTCGGTGAGCAACGTCTGCAATGTGTCAAAATCAAACCGATACTCTGCATTGCGAGTATTGCGCAGCAAAAAAGCATCGAATGGAATAACTGACCAGTCCGTGATATCACTAAGCCAATGGTAACTTGTCACATTTTGGTTCGTGATCACGCCTAATTTAAATTTAATTTCATGATGAGTTTGCAAATATGGATGACCATTGTGATGATCGACCAAACTAATTAACGCCCACGCCCCCATCATAAAGTGCCCACCTACACTGGCTGTTAAGCGCCCTTGTTCAATTAACCTTAAGTTGTCATCAAGCCAGTCTATGCCGCCGATAAAATAGCGTTTTCCTGACTTTTCTTTAACTGCATCAAGTGCGCCCAGTGCCATTAAATCCGATGCACACCAAATAACATTCGTTTGTGGGTAACGATGCAATAGACGGCGCACTTTTTCAGTGGCTTCGGTTTTATTCCAATTTGCATAAACAACTTGCTCAAGCTCGACATGTTGGGTTCGTAAATAGTGACTTAAACCATTACTGCGAGTATCTGATTCAGTCCCATAGTGACCGTTAATGGCCACAAATTTGGGTTCTTGTTTTGCTTGTTTAGCATTATCAAACAATGCTTTTCCTAATTGTATACCCGCTTCAAAATTATCGTGATAAACCTCTGCGAGCCAATATTTAAAATGCTCTGAGGGTTTACCAATTTGCTGACGCTCTGCGCCGAGGATGGTTTCTTCTAATGTGATGAACTTTATCTTGTGACTTTCAAGTAAGTTCATTGATTGCTCTGCTCCCCCAGGGTAATTAATCAGTACGACATAGTCGGGAGTGGCGTTGTATTTAAGATAGTGTCTGAGCTCTTCTAGCTGAATATGCCGATTGCCACCACCGTAAATAATATCAAGCCTGACGTTACTGTGTGTTGCCGCAGCTTGCATTACTGCTGTGACTTTTTGCCAAAAAGGCTCCGCTTTTACCGAGGGATTTACAAATAGCACCGAAAATTGCTCTACAGCAAAAAGTGGTAAAGAGCAAAGCAGTATTAAAACACTCAATATAACCCGCATGTTCATTCCAGCACGTTATTTTTTAAAAGTATAGTATACGGGTAATTATCGTGACAGTTTTCGCCACACGGTCTCACACGGACCGTATCGAAACAGTTGAGTATATACTTTGCAAAATACCAGCTGAAAGACAACCACACCCGCAATAAGAAGCCAATAATTAATGCGATCAAAACTCAACACCCACTCAGGGAACATGACTTTAAAACACACTAAAAATATCACGGTTTGCATTAAGTAAAGGGTTAAAGACATACGCCCTGCTTGTTGTAATACTAAACACTTTTCGGGGTTATTCTTAACGTATTTTACGAGTATATGAATATACAACGTTGCCATCGCAAGTGCTGCAAACCAAGAGAAAGGCTCAGCCAATGCGACCATAAGTACATGTGTATTTGGTTCAACCGCTAATCGTAAAACGGTAAAGCCCAGCGCTGCAGGCACAATAAAGTTTAACTGTTCTCTAGTAAGGCCATTTTCGAAGATCTTTTGTTTATACAAATACATCCCAATCAGCATGAGCCCGCCAGCCATCCACAGCGTAATAAGCGGAACAGCTATAATCATGATGATAAACATCAACACATTACTCATAAAGCCCGCTAAATAGGATGAAAATGCTCCATTGTATGCCTCTAAAAAAGCCGCAGAGTCACGCGTAACAGGAAGCAGTTCAGGTTCAATAAATGCCAATAAAAAAGAGGAGAGTGCACCGAGTAGCAGAAATAGCATGCCCATTCTTACTATTTTATCATTCGGCTCATGGCTGAACTTGAGTGCCAACCACCCTGCACATGCATAAATGAATAAAATATCACCAGCCCAAAGTAAAAACCCATGGGCCAACCCTATAAACGCTAATACTTTTAAACGCTTATGCAATGCATCTATGCTTTGCCAGCGCTGTAATTGAATTGTAAGTGCTGCGCCAAACAATAAACAAAAGAGGGTTCGAAACCGGCCATCAATAAAGACTAAGTTAATAATATTTATAAACTTATCCGCCACAGAAGGTGTTGCACTTGTTACATAGCCATACTCAAAAACACCAAAGTAATAGGCATTCATGAACATTAAACCCAGTACCGCAATCCCTCTTAACACATCCATATTAATATTGCGCATATATCACTTATAAATTTTGTCTGCAGCTATCGCTCCAATTTACAGCATTTTCATATATTTTGGGAAGGTCTGCGCTTTCTATTGTTAAAAAAGCGACTGCTTGTTCTAATGCCCACCAGCTTCCAGTTTCGTAGGCTTTAACTGTTTCGAGAATATAATAAAGAATGTTCTTTTCTTGCATTAATGCACTGTGTATTTCATCTGGAAATGGTAAACGTTCAAGCAACTTTTCCATTGGTTGGTCAAGAATAGCATCGAGTAATGAAAACAACCCTGTTAAAAACGCTTCTCCGGTTTGCTGCTTAGCCACACGCTGTGCTATTAGCTCACAAAATCGAGCTCTTACAACACAAAGCCGCGTGAGCTCGGCAGGTTTAGTTTGTGCGCTATGTGCAGTAATAATTAAGCTAACAAACTTTTTCAGTCGTTCATGACCAAGATAAACAAGCGCTTGTTTTAACGAACCTATTTTACTTTTTATAGGGAATACACCACTGTTTATTAAGCGTAAGAGCTTATAAGCTAAAGCAGTATCTAGCGAGAATAACCCCGCTATTTCGCTAATATCGGGGTCTGGACGCATGACTTCAGCATAAATTGATAAAACCAATGCGTAGTTATAATCAATATCACGCTGTTGGATCATGGTTGGTTTGGCAAAGAAATAGCCTTGAAAAAAGTCAAACCCCATTTCGTAGGCTTTTTCAAAATCATCTGCCGTTTCGAGCTTTTCTGCTAATAACTTTATTTTTTTGTGTTTTTTTAATTTTTTAACTACGGGTAGAATTTCTTCAAATGGGGTTTGTTTTACATCAAACTTGATAAGTCGAACAAGCTTTAAAAAGCGGTCCCACTCGGGCTGGTACACGAAGTCATCTAAGGCAAGTTTATAATTGTTATGAAATAACTCACGACAAAACGCATAGTTTTCATCGGTAGGCTCCATCGTTTCTAGCAGCTCGATAACGACATCTTTCGTTGGCAAAAAAGCACATAGATCCAGTTTTAAAGACTCTGGACCTATATTAATTAATGCTTTTTTGCCCGACGTGATATGGCGGGTACCTAAATTGAGCTGATTTTCCATAATGAGACGTGCCGTTGCGGTGCTTTCTGACACGTTTGGAAAACTGTTTTTTTCACTATCGCGAAATAGTAGCTCATAGGCGACAACTTGTTGACGACGATTAAAGACCGCTTGCCTAGCAACAAATACAGCCACTTTACCTACTTTTTATCATTTATATAACACTAAGTAATTAATAGCGGAAATTGACATAAAAGTCACTTAATTGCCATGAATCAGGGTGTTTTTATTGATATAAGTACGATAAATAACCATCTGCGACTGATTGCCACGAGAAACGCGCATTTTTAGCCTGTTCACAAATTCCTTGCCACTTTTTAGGATCTGCATTTTTTAGCGCAAGCGCTTCAGTAAAACCAGTAATAAGTTCGTAACTTTGAGAGGTTAAACTCTCACCATTAAAACTAAATCCCGTTTCAAGGTGCTGCACAGTATCACGAAGTCCACCGACACCATGCACTAGACACGGTTGGCCTGCGCGCATGGCGAGCATTTGACTAATACCACAGGGTTCAAATGAACTGGGCATTAAAAACAGATCGCCTAAATGATACAAATACTCGCCAACAAAATGAGCGTACCCTTTCAAAAATAATAAGTTATCCTGTCGGGCCATGACTGTGGTCATCACTTTTTCAAGTTCAGTATCACCTGAGCCAAGAATAATCATATACCCATCATGTTGCTTTAAACGCTGGCATAATTCATCTAGCACTAATGCTTTATCATACGGCTGACAAAGCAGAAGCACTTTTTGATCTGTTAATCGCCCAACACTCGTCACTAAAGGGCCAGAGAAAGGCTGTGTTTTAAACTTAAGCACACGCTGATGTGCTATATAATGCGCTGAGTCAAGCTCAGACGTTTTTGCCATCCACTGAAAAAGTGCCGACTCAGCGTGCTGATATAAATGAGCAAAACTGACATCGGATAGTTCATCACCTGGATACTCACACCCGTTGAGAATGCCTACAACGCGGCCTTGCTGATATGCAGCTTGTAAATCAAGCTCGAGCCCTTCTCCGCCAAAAAAGCCATTAACAGGATCGCTTGGTTTTAGCACCTCTTGGCAATATGTGGGTGATACTAAATGTATTTTATCAACCAAGTTAATCGCTGTGCGCATTGGGTTGAAACAGTCAGGGTAACGTGGATCGCATAACTTTTGGCCATCATAACCCAAGCTTGGAAACCACGCTTCTAAACTCGAAGTATCCCCTTTAAAAGGACGGATCCCTTGCAGAGCAAGGTTATGTACGGTGTAAGCTAAAAATAAGGTGGAGAAATCGTTATAGCGACTATCTGTTTTAAGTAACAACGCAACACACGCACTATGCCAATCATGTAAATGAATAACATCAGGCTTACAAATGAGTCCTTGTAATAAGGCTTCGCACACAGCGGCATTAAATAAGGCAAATTTACTGGCATCGGTTGCAAATGGGCGACCTGCCTCGTCATTACAATAAACAGCGCCATGGTGACGGCTAAATTCCCAATGAGAAATAACCAGCTGTCTAACCCCTTTCTGAGAGTGAGCAAGTTGCCACACTTCGAGTTGTTGCATGTGTCCGGCAAACGCCACATTGACCACACCTAGGCTATGACGCTCTAAATCGTGAAAACCATAATCGGGGATCACCACATCAACTGTCAGCCCCTTTTCAACAAGGGCTTTAGGACAATCTCTTACGACATCGGCAACACCACCTACTTTTGCATTCGGTAATGCATCATTCTCTGCAGCAACCATCAATACATGCATGCTTTGCCGTACTCCTTTTTACTTCTATTTTTTATGCTGGGGGGGATATTAGAACCTTCCACCCCACCCATATTTAAGCAAGGCGTTTGTTTTCTTGCTCTTGTTGTTTTAACTTTTTTGCCAGTTCATTCAACATATCACGCGTCACTAAGACAATCCCTTTTTTCGAGACTCTAAAACCATTTTCTTTATCAACTTTATGATCATAGCCTATTTCAAGGCCTGCGGGTATCTCGCAGCTACGATCAATAATCGCGCGTTTTATGCGACAATTACGTTGAATTTTAGCCCCTGGTAATATAACTGACTCTTCTATTTGACAATAAGAATGGACATGTACATTAGAGAACAATAGCGATTTTCTCACCAAAGACCCCGAGATAATACACCCGCCAGACACTGTTGAATCGACCGCCATACCTCGTCTGTCATCATTATCAAAAATAAATTTAGCCGGTGGAAGTTGCTCTTGGTAAGTCCAAATAGGCCAGCTAGGGTCGTATAAATCTAGCTGCGGTTCTGGCATAACCAGCTCCATGTTCGCTTCCCAGAACGAATCAAGTGTTCCTACATCACGCCAATAAGGTTGTCCATCATAGCCTGGGTCTCTAAACGGATACGCAAAAACGTTATGCTCTTCAATAATGGCAGGAATGATATCATGACCAAAGTCACGGCCAGAGCCCTCTGTTTCGGCGTCTTTTTTCAGTTGTTCAAATAAAAACTCAGTATTAAAAATATAGTTCCCCATTGAAGCGAGGCACGTGCCAGGTTTGCCGGGGACTGAGGTTGGCGACGCAGGTTTTTCATCAAACCGGCGAACGCGCTTACTTTCATCCACAGTCATGACACCAAAAGTATTCGCGGCCTCTTCACACGGTACCTCGATACAACATACGGTCATGTCTGCACCATTTTCAACATGCTTTGCGAGTAAACCACCGTAATCCATCCGATATACATGGTCGCCCGATAATATCATGACGTATTTTGGCAGCTCATGACGAATAATATCCATATTTTGAAACACAGCATCAGCTGTACCACAATACCATTCATCACCATAACGCTGTGACGCTGGCAAGATTTCAACCGACTCACCCAGCTCTTTCTTAAAGTGACCCCATGCACGATTAACGTGGCGGATCAGTGAATGCGATTTATATTGTGTAGCAATGCCAACACGACGAATGCCCGAGTTAATGCAGTTCGACAGCGGAAAGTCGATGATCCGGTGTTTACCACCAAAATACACCGCCGGTTTAGCTCGCCAATCTGTTAATTCGTGTAAACGTGAACCTCGCCCCCCTGCTAAAATAAGGGCATACGTTTCTCTTGTTAAACTACTTATATATCGATTTGCATAACTTGGCATAACTCTCTCCGTCTTAAGTTAGCTGCTTTTTTTCTGTGTGTGTTGCTGTGCGCTCGTGTCTAAAAGTGGTTCCAAATGCCAAATATCATCGCTGTATTGACCAATGGTTCTGTCGCTTGAAAACATGCCACTGGCAGCAGTATTCAAGATACTCATTCTGGTCCAGTGTGCGCTGTCTAAATAGGCTTGTTCAACTTGCTCTTGCGCTTGAACAAAGCTGGCAAAATCATGGGCTACAAGCCATGGATCGTGCGGACTCTTTATCGCAGCAATAATGTCGTCGAATAAGTTTGGTTCAAATAAATTAAAATGACCGCTTTCTAAGAGTTGCATTACTTTGTATAAGCTTTCGGTCTGATAAATAACTTGCTCCGGATTATAGTGCGCTTTTATATCGTCAACTTGCTCTGCTCGGGCGCCAAACAAGAAGAAATTATCAGCACCTACAGCATCACGGATTTCAATATTTGCACCATCTAATGTCCCTATCGTCAACGCGCCATTCATCATAAACTTCATGTTACCAGTGCCCGATGCTTCTTTACCGGCTGTTGATATTTGCTCAGATAAATCGGTTGCAGGACAAATCGTTTCCATCGCGGTGACGTTGTAATTAGGTAAAAATGCAACCCGTAAGTATGGCTTTGCAAGGGGGTCTTTATTAATGACTTCAGCCACATTATTAATTAACTTAATAATTTTCTTCGCCATGTAATAACCTGGCGCAGCTTTCCCCCCGAGGAGTACACAACGTGGCACACAGTTTTCTGTATCGCCCTGACGAATCCGGTCGTATAAATGAATAATATGCAAAACATTAAGTAATTGGCGCTTGTACTCATGAATGCGTTTAACTTGCACGTCGAACATCATCGTGGCGTCAAACTCAACACCACATCGGCTTTTTACAAGCTCAACAAGACGTTGTTTGTTGGCATATTTAACATCCTGCCACTGTGTATGAAATTCGGTATCGTCGTAATATCGGCGCAATTGGCCAATTTTGCTAAAGTCAGCCACCCATTCATCGCCAATTTTGCTGTTCAGTAACTTAGTCAGTTCTGGATTACAGTGGGCAAGCCACCGACGCGGCGTAACACCATTGGTTTTGTTGTTGAATTTTTCCGGCCATAATTGATAAAAGTCATTAAATAAACCGGCTTTTAATAGTTCAGTATGAAGCGCCGCAACACCATTGACAGAATAACTGCCGACAATCGCAAGGTACGCCATGCGAATTTGTGGCTCTGGGCCCTCTTCAATCAGAGAAAGGGTGCGCTGTTTAGCCACATCTCCCGGCCATGCTTGTGCGACGTCGGCGAGGAAACGGGCATTAATTTCGTAAATTATTTCTAAAATGCGCGGTAATAAGCGCGAAAATAATGACACAGACCATTTTTCTAAGGCTTCTGGTAACAAGGTATGGTTGGTATACGCCATGGTTTTTGTCGTAATGTGCCACGCTTTATCCCAATCAAGTTCATAGTCATCGATTAACACGCGCATTAATTCTGCAACCGCAATACTGGGGTGAGTGTCATTGAGTTGAAAAACATGGTAGTCAGCAAACTCATCAAAGTTTTCACCTGACTTGTTTACCCAAATATCAACCACATCTTGAATACTGGCAGACGATAAAAAATACTGCTGACGTAAACGCAACTCTTTGCCATTTTCGCTACTGTCGTTGGGGTAAAGCACCATGGTGATTTGTTCAGCGAGATTTTTACGCGCCACCGCTTCTGAGTAGCTGCCCGCATTAAACTCACTCAAGTCAAACTCATCGGTTGCCTCTGACTTCCATAACCGTAACGTGTTTACAATATCGTTTTTGTAGCCCGGGATCGGCACATCATATGGCACCGCCAAGACATCTTGGGTATCGAGCCATTGACGATGCACACGCCCTTGCTTGTCGGTGTAACTTTCTACATGACCAAAAAATTTGATTCGCTTAGACTGCTCTGGTGCGCTTAACTCCCATGGGTGGCCTTCGCGTAACCAATTATCGGGCTGTTCAATTTGGTGACCATTTTCTATCGCTTGATTAAACATGCCATATTCATAACGAATGCCATAACCAATAACAGGTAGCGCAAGGCTGGCACAACTATCTAAAAAACACGCAGCTAAGCGACCTAAACCACCATTCCCAAGCCCTGCATCATGTTCAGCTTCGGCAACACTTTCAAGCTCAGTACAATACTGTTGCAATGCCTTTGCTACCTGCTCATCAAGGTCAAGATTTAAAATCGCATTACCCAGTGCACGCCCCATCAAAAACTCCAGCGATAAGTAAGCAGTTTTGCGGCGTTTTTGTTCATGTATTTGCTGTTTTGTGTCACGGCATCGCGCCACGAGCCTGTCGCGAATAGTTAACGCCAGTGCATGGTATAAATACAGTTGTGACTTACCCACTTTGTCACGCCCTAAGGTGTAATAAAAATGGCGTGATAGGTCATCCTCTAAGGTGCTTTTATCAATAATAGGCGCATCTTGCCATCCTTTTACAACACATGCTTGTTCACCTTTTTTAGTCATGACTTAAGTCCTCTGAATCGGCGGTAAAAACCCAGCTGCTCATCGCAGCAATCTGTTGTTCGGTGTCAACATTCGCTGTCGAAACCGAATGAATACTGGTAAGTGCCAAAGACCATTGACCGCTTGATAAGCGCGGTAATTGGCAAGTGATAGGCAAGGAGCCAGCATTTAAAATAATCAGTAAAGCTTGTTTCGTGTGCTTATCAGTCAGGCTATACATTAAAAATTGACGGTCGCTCTGATGCCAGTCATCTTGTTGCATATCGGTGCCTGATTCTGTAAACCACGCAACGGCATAACGAGGGTCACCGTCATGCACAAAGAAAGGGTGCTGAAAAACGCTAAATTGCTTGCGTAATCTAAGCACATCATCAATAAATCGGGTCAATGGATGGTTAAATTGCGATTCTTTCCATGCAAGCCAACTAGTACGATTATTCTGACAATAAGCGTTATTATTACCGCCTTGCGAGTGCGCCATTTCGCTTCCTAAAGAAAGCATAGGCACCCCTTTGGAAAGTAACAAAGTCAGCAGCATATTTTTTTGCTGTTGCAAGCGTAATTTGCTTATAGCTTGGTCGCTGGTATACCCCTCTACACCACAATTAAAGGAATGATTCGCACTGTGTCCATCGCGATTTTGCTCGCCATTCGCTTCATTGTGTTTTTGTTCATAACTCACTAAATCAGCCAAGGTAAATCCATCATGGCTGGTGATAAAGTTAATACTATTAAGGGGTCCACGCAGGTTATGTTCAAACAAATCAAACGAGCCATGTAAACGCTTAGCAAGTTCCCCTATTACACCTTGTTCTTGCTTCCAAAAACGTCTTACGGTGTCGCGGTATTTGTCGTTCCATTCGCGCCAAGGCGCTGGAAATGCCCCGAGCTGATAACCACCTGGGCCTATATCCCAAGGCTCTGCTATTAATTTAACTTTATTTAAAACAGGGTCTTGATTAACAGCTTGCATAAAAGCATGCGCATGATTAAAGCCATTTGGATTGCGCCCAAGTATGGTGGCCAGATCAAAACGAAAACCATCAACCCCCATTACTTCTACCCAATAACGCAGGCTATCAAGCACCAATTGCAAAGCACGTGGTGAATCGATATTAAGCGTATTTCCGCAGCCCGTATCATTTATATAATGCTGTGGCTTATCGGCAACCGTTCGGTAATAACCCAGATTATCTAACCCACGTAGAGATAATAGCGGCCCATCAGTGCCAGCTTCTGCGGTGTGGTTATAGACGACATCTAGAATGACTTCGATATCAGCTTTGTGCAGCTCAGCGACCATCTCTTGAAACTCGCTAATATCATCGTCGACCAAGTAGTCTTTATGTGGGATAAAAAAATTAAGCGTGTTGTAGCCCCAATAATTTTGCAGCCCTTTAGCCGTTAAAAATTGCTCACTAATAAACGCATGAATAGGTAAAAGTTCTAAACACGTGATACCTAAAGTCCGCAAGTGTTCAATAAAACGAGGGTGGCTTAAGCCTAAAAATTTGCCTTGCAACGCTTTCGGTATATCAGGGTGGCGACAGGTCGCGCCTTTTACATGACACTCATAAATGACGGTTTTTCCCCAACTGTGCTGTGGCTTAGTGCCCTTGTAAAGCGCAAGCTCTCTAACGCGTGATTTAGGCATATCTATCGCGTTGTTCACAGTGCTTAATGTGCCAACCGGCATCTGCCCGTAGTGGCGCTCGCTCCACGTAAACTCGCCATAAATGTCGCGTGCATAAGGGTCGAGCAATAACTTATGAGGATTAAAAAATAACCCTTTTTGAGGTGCATAGTCACCATCAGCTCGAAAGCCATACAACGCACCGGCTTTTAAAGGACTAACACGTAATGTCCACACTCCCCCTTCATTCATTCGCATGGGCAGTGTGAGAATTTCTGAATGACCGCTGCTGTCAAATAAGCATAAAGATAGGCTGTGTGCCTGGGGTGCATAGACGGCAAAGTTAACCCCATCCCCCTGCACCGAGGCGCCTAACGGCATCGTTACCCCTGTTTCAAGTGCAACACTATGACTCATCGCTCACCTTCTTAAGGTACACAGTTGCAAGGCCTGGTAATGACACGACCACGCTCTGTGTAAACCCATGATTGAGCATATTTTGAGTTAAAATAATCTGTTCAGGATCGCTTGTTACCTCAACCCCTGAGCCAAAAAATTCGGGTTTGTCTGTATTCAAGATCACTTGATAACGCCCTGCTTTTGGCACCCCGATAACGTAATCATGGTAAACCTGTGGGGTTAAGTTGCTCACAACCACAACAAAATCATCAGCTTGTTTTGCATAACGAATAAAGCTAAAAATGCTTTGTGCTGAGTTGTTGCTATCGAGCCACGCAAACCCCGCGGGGCTAGTATCTTGCTCGTAAAGTGCGGGTGTATTGCAATACACTTTATTGAGCGCTTTTATTGTTTCTTGAACACCACGATGACTCGTGTGCTCCAGTAAATGCCAGTCAAGAGATTGATCATGATTCCATTCTCGACGCTGGGCAAACTCAGCTCCCATGAATAACAACTTTTTACCTGGGTGAGCCCACATAAAGGCGTAGTAAGCGCGTAAATTTGCAAATTTCTGCCAGTCATCACCCGGCATTTTTTCAATTAAGGAACCTTTGCCGTGCACTACTTCATCATGGCTTAATGGCAAGACATAATTTTCGCTGTAGGCATACACCATCGAAAATGTCATTTCATGATGATGATGAGCACGATACAAAGGATCGCGTTGCATGTAGTGCAAACTGTCGTTCATCCACCCCATGTTCCACTTATAGCCAAATCCTAAGCCATCATGCTCAACGTGTCTGGTTACGCCTGGCCATGCTGTCGATTCCTCAGCAACCATCATTATGCCGGGGTTATTAGCATAGCAGCGCAAATTAACTTGCTTTAGACATTCTATTGCTCCGAGGTTTTCGCGCCCACCATATTGGTTCGCAACCCACTGCCCTTCTTCACGGCTATAATCGAGGTAAAGCATGGATGCCACGGCATCAACCCGTAAGCCATCAATGCCAAACTCGTGTAACCAATACATGGCATTGGCTATTAAAAAGCTGCGCACTTCAGCACGGTCGTAGTTATAAATGTATGTATTCCAGTCTGGGTGGAATCCTTGCCGTATATCGGCGTGTTCATATAAGTGCGAGCCGTCAAAGCGATGTAAGCCATGGGGATCACTTGGAAAGTGCCCTGGGACCCAATCAAGAATAATCCCTAAGTTAGCCTCATGGCATTGTTGTACAAAGTAAACAAAGTCGTCAAAACTACCGTAACGACTTGTCACAGCAAATAAACCAACAGGCTGATAGCCCCACGAACCATCAAACGGGTATTCACTAATTGGCATTAACTGTAAGTGAGTAAACCCGAGTGCTTTGGTATAGGGAATCAAATTATCAGCTAATTCACGCCACGTTAGATACCGGCTACTATCATCTCTGCGCTGCCAAGAGCCCGCATGTACTTCGTAAATACTAATAGGCGATTCAATACTGTTACGCTTTGCACGATTTTTAAGGGCGTGCTCATCAAGTTTTACGGTTGCTTTGCTAGCGTGTAAAACCGATGCTGTACCCGGTGCTTGCTGCATTTTAAATGCAAACGGGTCGGCTTTATCGAGCACTTCACCCATTAGAGTAGTTATTGCAAATTTATAGCACTGATCTTCTTTAAGCCCTGCAATAAATAACTCCCATACGCCACTTGCTGGGTGAAAACGCATAAAGTGACGCTGGCGTTGCCAAAAGTTAAATTCACCAATAACCGATACGCTGCTAGCATTTGGCGCCCATACGGTAAAGCGCACGCCCTCTACACCTTGCTGTGTAGTAAAATGCGCGCCAAAATGGCGATAAGCATGCTCTAAACTGCCCTCATTAAACAAATACATTGCTTGTTCATCGAGCGTGCTCGCAAAACTATATTCATCGTAGTGTCTGTGGCTCGCTTTGTCGGCGTAACTCACATCTAACTGGTACTCAGGGACTGATGTGCAATCAATCGTTGCTACAAATAAATCACTTTCCCCTTGCCTTTGAGCTGCAATCTGCTGCGACCCCATAACAACAGATACCATAGTGGCACCCGGTAAAAAACAGCGCACTTCATAACGGCTATCATTAATTTTATGCGGTCCTAAGAAACTAAAAGGATCTTTAAAACAACCTGCTGACAACGCCTCGATTTGCGACTGATAAATCAGTGGTTGTGCACTTTGCTCTTGACGAACACGACTTCGCATTTATTGATTCCTTATAGAAATTAAACTGGCTAAAAATGACTGCTGCGAATGCATAATTTGCTGCGTCGGGCGCGACAATAAGCGCCGCCAGTTGGGGTATTCTTTATCCGTTCCGGGAATATTCACCGGTAAAATTTGCTGATCTAAATCATCTATCTGAATGGTAAACAATCGAGCGGGTGCTGCCGCAAGGCAACATGCTAATGCTTGGTATACTACAGAGGCCTCTGTATCTAAGGTCAGCTGCTGAGAAGTTTCGCGCATGATGAAATTAAGCATACGTTGCTTTTCAATCTTTCTGGCTTCGAGCAAGGCGTTGCTTTGCGCTTCATCAACTAAGCTATACTGTTGTTTAACAGTTATATCGTGCCCTGTCCACCAGCCATTAAAGGGGGGGACATCATGATTTGCAATCATCAGTAAGCTATGTGAAGCAAAATGTTCACTGGCTAAAAACTCACCATTGTGATCTTTTTCAAAGTAAAATAAGCCATTAGAATATATAGCACTGCTTTTCAATGCATCACGCACTTCGGTGGGCACAACCCCTAAATCTTCGCCTATAACGACGCATTGATTAAGGTGTGACTCTATTTTTAAAATAGCTAACAAATGCTCAAAAGGGTAATAAACATAGCAACCATCCTGTTGGCCTTGATTATCAAAACACCACCAGAGCCTGCGAATAGCCATAACATGGTCTATTCGCAACCCACCCACATCTTCCATATTGGCGCGAATAAGCGATCGATAAAACGCAAAATTATCTTTACTTAATTTTTGCGGGTTGAGTGCAGGTAAGCCCCAGTTTTGTCCTTGTTCAGCCCATGGGTCTGGCGGTGCGCCAACATTTGCACCATGAGAAAATAGCTCATCTTGGCTACGGTATTCACTGCCGTCACCCGCACACCCCACCGCTAAATCGTTGATGAGACCAATATCCATACCACATTCATTCGCTATTTGCTGGCATAGGTTAAGCTGTAAATGCGCTTGCCATTGCAAGTAGCTTGCGTATTCATTATCACCCACCACCAGCGTTGCTAAACTGTGTTTGTGAGTTAGGCAAAATGCTTCGAATTGCGCTTTACGCTCAACCGATGCTGTCTCACGAAAGTGATGATACAAACAGCTAAATAATTGGTATTTAAAATCACTGACACTTGTGTAATCAATGTATGTATCGGTGCCTTGCGGTTTTTCATTAAGCAGCTTTTCAAGTGCCAAATTATCTTTAGCGTCTTCGCATAATGACAATGCAATATAAAGCGGATTTAATAACGCACGACTATTAGGGCTATACGGACTGGCACGCTCAGGGCTGTGTTCGAACAATAAATGCAATGGATTTAATAAAATATAATCCATACCATTGGCCGCAGCTTCGCGCATTAGCGACGCTAAATCTGCAAAATCGCCAATACCTAAACCGTGCGCGTTAAATAGGCTATATAGCTGTATCGACACACCCAAGCGCTTTTTATCATCCACTGTAAAGCACTGTTTTGGCATGATCCACAGCTCAGAATGTGCTTCTTGATCAGCCACTGTAATCACAGCATCATGATAGCCTATGGGCATGTCGGGTAAGGGAAGCGCTACTTCAAGGTAACGAATATCATTAAAACGGTAATCACCTGTCACGCTCAATTCGTGCAAGTTCTCTCGACTAACAACAATATCGAGCGATGGCAGGCGTAACTCACAGCCGCGTGATAAAAGACGCTCATCAACTCGCACTCGTAAAAAGGGCTCATCTGACTCAATAAGGCTAACGTTAGGTAATAACGTTAACCACGTTCCTGCATCCAGGGCAAAGTTGAGCTGGTTAATGGTGTCTGTATCAGTGCAATCGATACCACAACAACTGAGTGCACTGCGGCGCGTACTTTCATCAAAAACGACGTGCTCGCCAGTGTACTTTGTATATTCGTAACCGATACCATGCAGATAAAATAACTGCGCAAGTGACTGCATTAATACACCTAAGCGCGTTGAGTGTTAACAATACTGTTTTCGGTACCAAAACCGTTTGGAATATACCCATCAGCTTGATGATCGTTATCCCAAACTTGGCCATTGATCAGATAGCGGAAATGAAATTCTTTATCCAACGGCAGACGTTGCTTACACTTGAATACTTGTTCTTTTTTACTGAACTTCATTGGCACAGGTTGCCAATCTGTAAATTCAGCAACTAATTGCACATCTTCAGCATCAGGGTGCTGAAATTCAAAGGTGACTTCTGTTTCGTCTTTAGTCTTAAAAAAACGTTTACTTAACATAGTGGGCTCCAATTCAACCAATCGGTAAATTAATCCTTGCCACAGTGCCGTGTTCAACTACTCAACAGACGGAGGCTGTGCGTTACATGATTTAAAACAACGTCCAATCTAAAGCATGCATTTTGCTTTAGTAAATCAAATCTATATTTACGCATTATGACAGTGCAATTTTTTATTTTTCGCACCATTTCAGTGCGCAAAATAAATAAAAGTACTCAAAATCATATTGCTTATTCAATAAGAGCAATAACCGAACCAAGTTGAAAATAAAATACACTTAATTTTCAGGCTCTTTTATTGTTTTGATCAGCGCATACTCATAAAAGTAGTTAACAAGTAGACAGGGGTAAAGTGAATAAAATTTAAGTCAAAAATAGAGTAAAAACACTAACGTAGATGCAAAATTTTTCACTTGCAAAACTATTAACAAATTAATTACATTAAAAAGACTTTGTCTATTTTAGTGACAAACAATATACTGGAAAAACTCAGAAGTGGGTTAAAAACTATTTTACCCGGGATGGTAGCGACTAATGACCAACGCGTTTCGTACATTATCTATTTGTATTATTACCTTAATTGCATTTGTGTATGGTTTAAATATTTTATTAACGAAACAAGTTAATGATTTAGTGCATTTCAATAATAATACGCAGTTACAATCTCAGCCAAAAGTAAACACTCAGCTAGAATCTGCACCGTGGTATAATATGGTGTTTAGAGGTCAGCAACTCATTAACAAAGATGAGCTGCAGTATGTTGTAGTCAAATCAACACCCACTTCATTTATTACTATCAGTGCATCATCCCTGTTTTGGTCAACGCTCCTCTTGCCCATCAATATCAGTATATTTTTATTGCTCGGTTTAGCGATTAGTTGGCTTATCAATATAAAAAGACAAACAGAAAACGATACACACACCTTAACTGAGCTCAATAATCAACTATCAAACCTTCTCAAATCCTTACATTTAGCGCGTAATAACGATACAAGCCAACCAATAGTAAGCCAGCTAAAAACACACATTCATACATTAAGCTCACACATTACGACCTACACCCACGAATCGCAGGTCAGTATCTGCCAAGACAAATTAACGCTGTTAATTGACCGCCATGCCTATATTGAACATTTAACAAGGCAATTAAGTCTGGCTGAAATCGATAAGTTAAATTGCGCGTTATTATTCATCGATTTAGACGGGTTTAAACAAGTTAACGATTCATTCGGCCACAGCTTTGGTGACGAAGTGCTTATTCAAGTTGCAGCCCGTTTAACCAGTGTGGTACGCCACCATAAACTTAATAATGTGTCTGCTACAAATGGGCTTGAACAAAACTTAGCGCGTCTAGGCGGTGATGAGTTTTCAATCTTTATAAGTCAGCTCGACCACAAAGATAAAGCCCTAGAAATTGCGCAAAATGTATTGCAAGAAATCGAACGCGATTTTGTGCTCGGCAATAAACTGATTAAAATTAGTGCCAGTATTGGTATTGCCGTTTATCCTGATAGTGCAGCAACGCCCCATGCATTATTACAAATGGCCGATGTTGCAATGTATCGCGCTAAAACAGATGGTCGCGGTATCTTTAAGGTGTACTCCCCCGAAATGGGCAATAAAATGCGCCGTTATCACTATTTACTTGAAGAAATGCGTTTGGCGATTGCCTGCGAGAACTTTCATTTATCGTTCCAGCCAATTGTGCACGTAGAAAACTGCACTATCGATTACTTCGAAGCTCTCACCCGCTGGGATCATCCGGTAGAAGGCGCAATCGCACCTGCTGAGTTTATTCCTATTGCCGAAGAATCTAACCTGATCCTCGAACTAGGCGATTGGATTTTACTCGAATCATGCAGACAAATGTCAGCGTGGTATAACGCAGGGATGAAAAAAGTTAAAATATCGGTGAATATATCAGGCATTCAACTTAAACACCGCGCTGTGTATGATTGGGTAATGAACATATTGGCTAAAACAGGCTTGCCTGCAAGTGCCTTAATGTTAGAAATAACCGAATCAACACTTATTACAGCCAGTAAACACATTATTCAGCAACTTGAGAAATTACGAGCCAGTGGCGTCACTATTGCAATTGATGACTTTGGCACGGGTTTTAGCTCGTTAAGCACGCTGGCTGATTTACCAATCGACGTCATTAAACTCGATCGTCTGTTTATTGCCCAAGCGAATAGCAATCCTAAATACAATGAAATACTGCATTCAATCAGTGAGCTTGGCCATAAATTAGGACTAAAAATTGTGGCTGAGGGTGTCGAAGAATTTGCCCAGTTTGAACTCGTAAAATCAATGGGGATACGCAGTGTACAAGGTTATTTAGTCAGCCACCCAGAATCATCAGTGAATGTTGGACACAAAGTCTTGCAAGACAATATTAACTTTATGGCCGCGACAGGAACTGGGGTATGGAATATACAAAGATAAAGATTGTAGGGTATACTACTTTACATCTTCCAAAGCCATTTCCTTGTTAATGTTAAAGAAAAGCGTATTCACCTTTTTTATCCTTGCCGTGACTGTTGTTGCAGCGCTGGTCGGGTCTTCTATTTACACCCTTTACAGTAAAAAGCGATTAACTGTTGATCCTAAAGTCAAAGAAATCTCTGGTATTGAATTTGATAAATACAAACGGCTTTGGGCAATAAACGACAGTGGCGATAAGCCCAAGTTATACCGCCTTAACCAAGATGGTTCAATTGCCAAAGAAATCCTTGTCACTAATGCCAAAAACATTGACTGGGAGGACATGACCCAAAACACCTTCGGGCATTTCTTCTTAGGCGATTTCGGCAATAATAAAAACGACAGAAAATGGCTAACAATTTATAAAATCGAAAACCCCATTGATATCAAAGGGGACACAACTGAAGCCGAAATCATCAAATTCACCTATCCAGAAATGGATGGCACCCCTATTGAGCCTGACAAACGAAATTTTGACCTAGAGGCCTTTGTCGCCTTCGGTCGTCATTTATACTTATTTACTAAAAATAGAACAGAACCATTTGATGGTATAACGAATGTCTATAAAGTAGGTGATCACGCTGCTAATTTTGACGCTGAGCTGATTGATTCATTTCAGACCTGTACCACATTAGAAAAGTTATGTTGGATCACCTCCGCGGCTTTAAGCCCCGATAGAACTAAGTTGGTTCTTCTCGATTCAACAAGTATCTGGCTATTTGAAAACTTTAAAGAAGACAAATTCTTTTCGGGTGATGTATCACGTATCGACCTTGGTATCGTTACTCAAAAAGAGGCTGTCACCTTTTATGATGACAACACCATCGTGTTTACCGATGAAGAATTTAAAGGCATTGGCGGCAATGCCTACGTCATAAAACTGGATGAAGTTGAAAAGAAAGTTATTCGTAAAGCAAGCAACTAACCCAACATTAAGCGCTAAATGGCTCAATTAGCGCTTAAACTTTGTTTCTAATATTACCGACGAAGTTGTTCTTTCTACTCCATCTAGATTACCTATATCATCAAGCAAATGACTCAATTTTTCGAGGTTTTGAGCTTGTACGACTGCAATCAAATCAAATTCACCACTAATCGCATAAAGCTGAGAAATTGCGTCAATTTGCTTCAGTTCTATATTCGTTTTTGTGGTTAACTTTTGTTTCACCTTAATTGATACATGCGCTGAGACCATTTGACTTAAATAGGCATCACCGTAATCAACACTGTACCCTTTGATCACACCCGACTCTTCCAGCCTTAACATCCTACTTTGTACCGTAGAGCGTGATAAATTTAAGGCCCTTGCTAAATCCGACACACTTGCGCGAGCGTTAGTTTTTAATATCGCAAGCAACTTTTCATCTTGAGGAGTTATCATTTTGTTTAATTCTTTCGTCAATTTGCTTTTTATTTTAGTCAATTTACACAAAATAGCACTGCAAATTTAAGTTCGCAAACCAGATAATATAAATAATTGATAAGAAAAATAATCTCATCGTGCGTAACTAGGCAGGAACGGCTTAACTAACCTAGTTTTTGCAATTTTAATTTTTTCATATTAAGCCAGATTTAGGTGCAACACATGCAAGTAACAAGAGAATTATTCAACGACGTAATGGTGCCAAACTATAACCCTTCAGAGGTTATCCCAGTTCGTGGCGAGGGTTCACGCGTGTGGGATCAAAACGGTAAAGAGTTTATCGACTTTGCAGGTGGTATTGCAGTGAACTGCTTAGGTCATTGTCACCCTGCCCTTGTTAATGCATTAAAAGAGCAAGGCGAGAAAATTTGGCATTTATCAAATGTAATGACGAACGAACCGGCATTGCGTTTGGCTAAGAAGCTCACTGATGCGACCTTTGCTGATAAGGTTTATTTTGCAAACTCAGGGGCAGAAGCAAACGAAGCAGCTTTAAAACTCGCGCGTCGTTGGGCATTAGATGTACATGGTGAACAAAAGAATCAAATTATTGCCTTTAATAAAGGCTTTCATGGCCGTACATTTTTTACTGTAACGGTAGGTGGTCAAGCGGCGTACTCTGATGGCTTTGGTCCAAAACCAGCTGCCATCGATCATTGTGATTACAATGACCTTGCCGCATTTGAAGCGCTTATCAGCGACAACACATGTGCGGTTATGATGGAACCTTTGCAAGGTGAAGGCGGTATTATTTCGCCAACTAGCGACTTTATTAAAGGGGTCCGCGCATTATGTGACAAACACAACGCACTTCTCATTTTTGATGAAGTACAAACGGGTGTTGGCCGCACAGGCGCTCTATACGCTTACCAAGATTTAGACGTAACACCTGATATCCTAACAACAGCAAAAGCACTGGGTGGTGGCTTCCCTATCGGTGCCATGATCACCAAAGCTGATATTGCCGAGCACCTAAAAGTAGGGACACATGGCTCTACTTATGGCGGTAATCCATTAGCGTGCGCTGTAGCTGAAGCGGCATTCGATACAGTTAACACACCAGACGTACTTGCTGGAGTTAAAGAACGCGAACAACTTTTACGTGATGGCTTAAAAGCCATAAACGAAAAATACGACGTATTTAGTGAAGTACGTGGTAAGGGTCTATTATTAGGTGCAGTGCTTGACAGTAAATATGAAGGTCGTTCTCGTGACTTCCTCGTTGCAAGCACTCAGCACGGTTTAATGAGCCTAGTTGCTGGCACAAATGTTGTGCGCTTTACGCCTTCTTTAGTGATCCCACTTGAAGATATCAAAGAAGGTTTAGCACGCTTTGAAAAAGCGGTTGCAGACGTTGTAAACGGTTAATCCAAGTTGGCGTGCTGTTTATTCAGCACGCCATCGGAGAGCAATGAATGCAAGTATTACGTCCAATTACTGCAAATGATTTTGCAGCTTTAAAGCAAATTGCCATTGAATCGGGCCATGGTTTTACCTCACTCCCGGTTGATGACAATTTATTGCTAGAAAAAATTGACCGCGCTGAACGCAGTTTTGCCAAAGACATCAATAAACCACATGATGAAACCTATTTATTTGTTTTAGAAGACAGTAAAACCGGTCAAGTCATTGGTACCACAGCCATTGAGGCTGCGGTAGGTATGTCGGTCCCACTTTATCATTATCACTTAGGTAAAACAGTCCATCATTCTCGCACGCTTAACGTGTATAACACGGTTGATATTTTGAGCATGTGTAATGATTACACAGGCTGTTCCGAAATTTGTACCTTATTTTTACGTGAGCAAAACCGTAAAGGGTTAACCGGACGATTTTTATCACGCTCGCGCTTTTTATTTATGGCGCAGCACAGTGAGCGTTTTGCAGACACCGTTATCGCAGAAATGCGCGGTGTCAGTGATGAAAAAGGACATTCACCCTTTTGGCAATGGTTACAAGAACACTTTTTTAGTATTGAGTTCCCACAAGCAGATCACTTAGTGGGCTTGGGCGATAAAGTATTCATTAGCGAACTCATGCCAAAATACCCAATTTATGCCAACCTTTTAAGCAAAAAAGCGCAAGCTGTGATTGGTAAAGTGCACGAAAAAACCAAACCAGCACTCAAACTACTCGAAAAAGAAGGGTTTGAGCATCGCGGCTATGTTGACCTATTCGATGCAGGCCCCACGGTAGAAGCAAAACTTGGCAATATTCGCAGCGTTCGTGAATCACAGGTATGCCCTATTACCATTGCTGAACTGGCGCATATAAACGAAAAAAGCTCAGACACATTGGCAATCTGCAATCAAGGTGTGAATGACTTTAGAGCCACATTCACAAAGCATGCTCATTATAACCACGCAAAACACACGCTTATTGTCAGCCAAGAAGTGGCCAATGCACTTAAATTAAAACAAGGGGATGCAGCGCGATTTTTCCGCCTGTAGCCGCTTAAGGAGATTACGGTGAGTCAAATAACTCAAGATACGCAATTAATAAATAACCAGTGGCAGCATGGTCTAGGCCACGAGTTCAACTCTGTTAACCCAAGCAATGGTGATATTGTTTGGCAAGGCAAAACAGCCACAGCAGAGCAAGTGGATGCTGCCATAAAAGCAGCACGAGAAGCACAACTAGACTGGGCAGACAAAACCGTTGATGAACGCATTGCAGTATTAGAGCGCTTCGCAGACCAATTAAAAGAACATAGCGAAGAGTTTGCAACAATTATTGCCCGTGAAACAGGTAAGCCATTATGGGAAACGCGCACTGAAGTAGGCGCGATGACAGGTAAAATTGCTATTTCAATTAAAGCATACCACGAACGTACTGGCACAACCGAGAACCCAATGCCAGGCGCCAAAGCGTTTATTCGACACAAACCACACGGTGTTGTCGCAGTGTTTGGCCCTTACAATTTCCCTGGTCACTTACCAAATGGCCATATTGTTCCTGCTATTTTAGCGGGGAATACCGTGGTGTTTAAACCTTCTGAACTGACCCCTCATGTTGCAGAGTTTACATTAAAACTGTGGCTAAAAGCCGGTTTACCAGCAGGTGTCATCAACCTTGTACAAGGTGAAGTGGATACTGGGATTGCCCTTGCCAGCCATAAAGATATTGATGGTTTATTCTTTACCGGCAGCTCAAACACAGGTCACCTATTACATAAACAATTTGCAGGCAACCCAGGTAAAATTTTAGCGCTGGAGATGGGCGGTAATAACCCGCTTATTGTAAAAGATGTCGCTGATATCAACGCTGCGGTTCACGATATCATTCAATCAGGTTTTATTACCTCAGGTCAACGCTGTACCTGTGCACGCCGATTATTCATTGAGAATACACAAAATGGTGATGCTATCTTAGACAAATTAGTGGCAGCAACTAAGCACATTGTCGTCGCAGATAGCTTTAGTGAAGAGCAGCCATTTATGGGCGCAATGATCAGCGAAAAAGCAGCGCTTGGCATGGTTGCTGCGCAGCAACAACTTATTGAAATGGGGGCAACTTCCCTTGTTGAACTAACACATCTACAACCGGGCACAGGCTTTGTAAGCCCAGGAATTATTGATGTGACGAATGTAAAAGAGATGCCTGATGAAGAGCACTTTGGACCACTCATCAAGGTATATCGCTATACAGACTTTGATAGCGCGATTGAAGAAGCAAATAACACCGCATTTGGTTTATCTGCCGGTTTATTAAGTGATGCAAGTGCAGACTATGATCACTTCTTAAAACGTATTCGTGCTGGTATTGTTAACTGGAATCGTCCAATAACAGGGGCTTCTAGCGCCGCACCGTTTGGTGGTATTGGGGCAAGCGGAAACCACAGAGCAAGCGCATACTATGCAGCAGACTACTGTGCATACCCTGTTGCTTCTGTAGAGGCCGACAAAGTTAACTTACCTCAAACCCTTGCGCCGGGCTTAATTATTGAATAATTGATTGGCGGTCTTACCGCCTTAAATGAAGGAATTTAAAATGCACACAGATGTAAATGCCCTATTTGAAAAACTATGGGATAACTATTTATCAGTTACGCCTTCGGCAGTGAAAGTTCATGAGTTACTGGGTTCGACACAAAAAGATGATGTAATAAACGACCACATTGCATTACGAACTTTTAACCATGAAAAGATTGGCCTAGAAAAGCTCGCAGCCCACTTCTTAGCCGTGGGCTATAAAGAGTGTGGTGAATACCACTTCGAAGCAAAAAAACTGTATGCAAAGCACTATGAACATTCAGATCCGAAACAACCTAAAGTGTTTATTTCTGAATTACTTGTAGAGCAATGTTCAGCAGAGTTACAAGCCATTGTTAACGACATGGTAGAAAAAATTGATGCCGATGCCGTCAATGCTGATAACTTTTTATACTCAGGGACTCATTGGCAAGTAAGCTCAGACACTTACAAAAAACTATTAGCTGAGAGTGAATATGCAGCGTGGATGTCAGCATGGGGCTACCGTGCCAATCACTTCACAGTTAGCATTAACGAACTTGCCAAGTTTGATAACATTGAGAGCGTAAACCAAGCATTGAAAGACGCAGGCTTTGCACTCAATACCTCTGGCGGTGAAATTAAAGGCTCACCAGAGGTACTTCTTGAGCAATCATCAACTTTAGCTGATGACAGTGAAGTAGAATTTAGTGATGGTAAAATGGCAGTACCAAGCTGTTTTTACGAGTTCGCGCTACGTTATCCAAAACCCGATGGCGAACTTTACACGGGCTTTGTGGCGGCCTCTGCTGATAAAATATTTGAAAGTACCAATGCACGCTAATTAGCGGCAAGGTTCTGCAATTATAGAATTGATAAATCCCCTTTTTAAAGGGGATTTTTTTCGTTTAACAAACAATATTAATCCATAGAATAAATATTATTAATCGATTTACACCCTTGAAAAATAACAATAAAAAATTATTTTTATTTTCCTAAAAAATTTTATTGCACAAATAAAAAACCAGATCTATTATCTCGCTGCTTCTTGATGATAGCCAATCCGAGTACATTACAAACCCTGTTTGTAGCAAGGCGATAGAGCAACTATCCAAGAGTGAATTTGATTGCACACCCTGTATAAATATGTGCGCTTTTAATGACACTCAACTGACTCGGACTTCCATTTTTACCGAGCGGTTGCTTAATTGCCGGAGAGTAAAATGGCTATTTCAACACTTACACAAGACTTAACAATCAAAGTACCTGCAGCTACGGTTGCTGCAAACCAAACATTACATTTTGCACAATCGTCGAATCAACTTATTGAGCAATTAGTTGCACAACACGGTGCCCCGCTAATGGTTTTAGACTGCGAGTCTGTTCGCCAACAGTACCGAGCTTTAAGCCGTGCTTTGCCGGGTGTGACTTTATACTTTGCACTGAAACCACTCCCGCATGCTGCTGTTGTACGAACTTTACTTGAAGAAGGTGCAAGCTTTGACTTAGCAACCAGTGGGGAAATTGATTTAGTTGCAAACCAAGGCGTGCCCAGTGAGCGTACTATTCACACTCACCCAATAAAACGCGATGCAGACATTCGTGATGCGCTTGAATACGGTTGCAATGTGTTTGTGGTTGATAACATCAACGAACTCGAAAAGTTCATTGCATACAAAGACGACGTTGAACTTCTTGTTCGCTTAAGCTTTCGTAATGCAGACTCATTTGCTGATTTATCGAAAAAGTTTGGTTGCAGCCCTGCAATGGCGATTGACATTATTACCTACGCACAGCAACTGGGTATTCGTATTAAAGGTTTATCGTTCCATGTTGGTTCGCAGACAGCAAACCCAAGCAAGTACGTTACAGCAATTTCAGCATGTAACCACGTAATTAATGAAGTGACAGCGCTGGGATTACCTGCATTAAGCACGCTTGATATTGGTGGCGGTTTCCCTGTGCCTTATAACAAAGATGTACTGCCTATTGATGAGTTTTGTGCGCCAATAAACGACGCGTTAGCGCAATTACCAGACACCGTTCGTGTAATTGCTGAACCCGGCCGCTTTATTGTTGCCGGTGCCGTCACCAGTGTTGCATCAGTCATGGGTCAAGCTGTACGCGAAGGCAAACCATGGTATTACTTAGATGATGGTATCTATGGCTCATTCAGTGGTTTACTTTTTGACGAAGCGAGTTACCCGATTGACTCATTAAAACAGTCAGGCGAGCGCGTAGAATCGGTACTGGCAGGCCCAACATGTGACAGTATTGACGTAGTAAGCGAGTCAATTATGCTACCAAAACTAAACAACGGTGATTTAATCATCAGTCGCATGATGGGTGCATATACATTAGCAACCGCAACCGACTTTAACTTTTTTAAACGTGCAGAAGTCATTGTGTTAAACGATGTTGTACACGTTGATGCACTAACAGGTTAACAAGTTCCTCGACAAAGCATGCAAGGCAAACATGCCTTAACTCTACAAAACGCAGCTGCTCATTCCAGCTGCGTTTTTTTATTAAAAAAGCCTTTTCAAATGAAAAGGCTTTAATTATTAAACGACTTAGAGTGCTGTCTTAAAACTTAAAGCTTGCGCTTAAACGAACATAACGCGGCTTTTGATAGTTAGTTGCTAACAAGTAATCTGGGTTAGCTGCACCTCGATAACCACCAAAATCCGGATCATATGCTGAAATAAATTCTGCAGTTTCATTGTATTCCGTTATTTCATCATTGTTGAATACATTGAATACATCCGCTCTAAATGTTAAGTCATGCTCAGAAATTTTCATGTTATATTGCAGACTTAAATCTAGGTTCCAAGTGTTTGGTGTGCGTCCTGCACTGCCACGAGGCACTAGCTCACCGTCTTTATAGAATGCTTCTGCACCATATAAAGATGCAAAGGCATCAGTTGGGTGTAGACCAAATGCTCCATAAGGACGACCAGTACGCCAGAAGAAATTAGAACCCATTGTTAGGTTTTCTGTAATTTCATAAGCAAACTGCATCTTAACCTGATGGCGTCTGTCATTTGGTAAGTTACCAGACGCACCATCCGTTAAGCCTGGTTGGTCAAAGTTAGTTGTTAAACCAGCATCGGTCTGTTCATTATCTGAACGAACATAACCTTCATTATTACCCCAGCTATGTGACCATGTGTAGGTAAAGTCTAACATCCAGCCATCAGCCCATGCTTTATTGAAGTTCACATCAACAGCACCATACTGACGCTCAGCTTTAGGATAGCCTAAATCTGAATTTGGAATCGTGTAGGCTCCGTATGCAAGTGGACCATCGCCATCAGGGTCAGTGGTAATTGTTACGTCTTCACCTGGATTTGTTAGTACATAATAATGGAAACCATCACACATGGTACATGAACTACCAAACTCTCGCTCAACATAATCGTTAAAGCCTTTATCGATAGCGATATCTTCTAATGAGCTTTTCAAGTCACGGTATGTTGCTTTTACACCCATACTCCAATCTTCAGTTAATACCGTTTGGAAACCTAAGATAAACTCATCTTGATACATTGGCTCAATGTCAGCGTTAACTGTTTCATCCGTGCCTTTTAACGTACCATCAGCAAGGATATCTTTTGCCGACAATGCTTCTCCAAGAATAGGCGCCTTCGAAATATCATCTGCAATTCCTAACACTTCGAAAAACTGACGAGTGTACAGTTCATCACCAGCTAGACGAATGTTGGTATTTGTTGCAACTGGTAAGAAGTAACGACCGTAGTTTGCAAATACTTTAAACTCGCCTTCACCGAATGGGTCCCAACTTGCACCTAAGCGCGGCGCCCATTGATCTGACACATCAACAAATTTTTGATTTTCTTTATTATAGTTTTCGAAGGTTTCATTACGTAAACCAAGTGATAGGGTTAAGTTATCGGTCACTGTCCACGTATCAGTAATATAGTATGCAGAGCTTTTCGTTGTGAAATCACCGTTGTTTATATAAAACTCTTGGCGAACCACACCACAGCTAGACGGATCACCGGCTTTCACAGCATCTAAATCATCACAGCCTTGATAACGATAAGCAACACCACCTGAACGTTGAGTATTCTCAGTAGAATCAAGCTCTTCATAATCTAGACCAAAACGTAGTGTATGAGAATCTGTCGCATACCAGTCAAAATCAAGACGATATGCAGTACGTTTATCTTCTTGTAAACTAGGCGAGCTTAAGGCCCACTCGCCTAAATCAGTACCGCTAAAGCGCTCGTAAACCATAGGGTATTCACCAAACGGACTCGAACCAGCGTTTACATTACTGTAGTTCGCTTCGTTAATTCCACCCATCGCACTGACCGTTAAAGTGTCAGATAAAATACCTGTGTATTTTAATGAATAAGTCTTACCACCGCGTTTTAAAGTATAGTCACCTCGACGGCTAGTAATTTGACTTGCCTCTGGATCCCAATTGTATTTAATACTATCAAGATCACTTGAACTATCCCAACCCGTGAACTCTAAGATGTGATCATCTGTAATATAGTAATCAAGTTTAAGTGCTACAAATAAGTCGCCTGACTCACGTTCATACTTATTAGAAGTTGATGCATAGTCAGAGACACGTTCGTTGTAATTAACTAAACCAAAAAAGAATAACTTATCTTCAACAATTGAACCGCCAGCCCATAAGTTATAGTCATTTTCACCAACTTTACGCTGACTTTGGTCGCCATTAAAATATTCAGTGCCGTAAAGATCGACCCCTTCCTCTGTACGGTATGTTTGTGGAATGTCTTCTGCCATTGAGCTTGGCTCGAAATAGGTGCTCGCACCCCATACAAATTCATTTGTACCACGTTTGGTTGTCGCGTTGACTACCCCACCAGTAGAGCGACCAAATTCTGCAGAGTAGCCACCGGTTTTAACTTCAAATGTATCGTAAAATTCAAATGGTACATCTGCACCACCTAAACCGTTTCTGAAGTTAGTTACGTTCATGCCATTCACATAGTAACTATTTTCACCCACTGACGCGCCACCAAATGATGCTAAATTACCGAAACCTGCATCACCTTGTGTCGTTCCTGGCGCTAATAATGCAACTGAAGTTACATCACGTGCGACTGGTACGCGTGCCAATAATTCTTGGTCAACAAAAGTAACAGACTCACTTGATGAAACATCAATTGAACTAATTCGATTACCCATCACTTCAATCACTTCAGGTTTTTCTCCTGATGCGTATAGCGTCACAGGTAAACTTGTTTTAACACCCATATTGATTCTTAAACCAGACTCTTGAGCCAGTACATAACCGTCTTTTTTTACAGACACGGTATAAGAACCCGTTGGTAATAGAGGAAAACGGTATGAGCCATTTTCTGATGTAACAAGTGTACGTGTTAGGCCTGTTTCTTCATTTTTTATTTCTATTACAGCCCCTGACAATTGCTGACCCTGGCTAGATTCCACAACACCTGTTAAAAAGCCCGATGATGCACTATCTGCAGCCATTACATTGTGTGCGCTCAATGCACCCATAATAGTCAACGCTATTATGCTTTTTTTATAATTATTAAATCCCATTTGGACACCTCTCGTTATTGTTACCAAAATGTAACATATCTTTTCTATCACTATATCGTTTACAACAACAGTAAGATGAGTAACAAAAATAAAAACATAACGTTAGCATCATGTAAATTAGCGGAAAGGAGGTTATACGGGGGCTGTAAGAAAAACCAGGCTGTTTACATAAAAGAAACAAAAGCATATATCGTAAACAAAAATTTACGATATATGCTAAATTTAGATGGAATTTGCTTTATATAATTATTGCATTACTTTTGAGTTTTTTATTCTCAAATAAACAAAGGTTTATAGTCATTCTCAAGTTGTTCAAATGACAAGTTGCCAATAAAACGCCCGAAACTGAGCCACGTAGCTAAACCTCTTAAATCTTTGAAATGTGGAGGAATAAATTTAGGATCTTCAATCACTCCTAAGTCATGTAATTGTGAGATAAGCCTAAAATCATCAATTGAGATTTTGCCGACTAACAATAAATGTAATTGATCAATGCGACCTAACTGAATTGCAACACGGATCAAGTTATACACCAACACAAAACCTTTAATGTAAGCAATGTCTTTCGTAAATGGCAGACCCGTTGCAGTGCTTCCTCTAAAGACACGTTGCGTTAACGTATAGCTGTCGTCTTTACTTAGCCCTTGCGCAATATAATCTCGATAAATATCAACAAACTCTGCACCATCAATTACTTTGGTAATACCTTGAATACGATTAACTAATTTAGCTAACCGCCTTGGTGTTGACTTAAGCGTAATTATTTCTGTCAAAACAGCTAAGCCTTCTTGGGTAACTGTTGAGCTTGGGGTGCCCTTACTTAAACAGGTTAAATAAGGTTGAGCTAAACCATTTTGCGTGGTGCCGACGTGGATCCAGCCTTCATGCACTTCAAGAATATCAAGTTCTCGTTGTGAGAATTTCACATCTTGATTCAGCTTAATATTGTCAGCCCCTGCTGCTGCATCACTGACAATACCATCACTTAAAATAACTTCTACATTTATACCCGGCATACTCTGCTTCACTTGCTCAGCCAGAATCTTTACCGCATCCACTGCCTCAATATTTTTTGGGTCATCGGGTAAAATGTCTGCATCAAGCATGCTTTTAAGAGGTTGTTCTAACATCGTAGCCAATTCAGCAAGCGAAGGTTCACCCGCATGGAATAAATCTTTTGGGTGACCAAATAACTCCACCGACAGGTCATGAAACTCGGGGGTTCCACGATATTCAATCATACTAAGTACGGTTTTATACTCTGTGCACATTTTACTCATGTACTGTGCAATAGGATTTAACTGACCGAGTTGACTGATGATATCGCGGTTAAGATCTGAAAATGCTCGGCGTAAATCACTTGGCACAAAACCAAGGTCACGCTGTTGGTAATAGGCTTGGTCAACTGTCGGGTTTTTTTGACATTTATGTTTAAAAAACTCTTCTTTGATCTGTTTATCCCAATTAATCGCATCAAGAATTCTGATCGGAGTTTGTAGGGCGATTAATCGGTCAGATAATTCGCGAGTTTTTGTTAATAATGCCTTATCAATCATGCTTTAAGCTCACAAGTAAATGAGCTTTGAGCATAGGCTAAATTCAGTGAATTACAAAGCAAATTCGCAGCGTTTTGACTAAAATTTTTCGCGTTTTGCAACACGCTTTCCATTCTCAAAGATTAATAAACTTGGCACCGAATTTATCCCATATTCAATAAATAAATCATTACCATAGTCAATTGAAACCGGCATATTGGCGGTAAATTTTTTAACATACTCAGCGACCGCATTGTGGTCTGTCCAAAGCTGGCTCACTTTTACTTCCACATCAATTCCCTGTGCTGCAAGTTCATTAATGTACTTTTGAGCAAGTACACATTGCTTGGCCATTTGTGGACGGGTATCAGCTAAATACCAATCGCACCACGTTGTTGTAAACAACACCGCTTTTTTAGCGTCTTTGGGGATCACTAATTGCGTGCCACTCTTTTGCTTTTCATTAAGCAGCCTTACTTTATCAACTCGGCCATTGTGTGAGAGTAACCGTAACGTATTATCGAGCGGCTGATCGGCATCATGCCCTTGAAAAATCACATTTTGATTATTATCAATTAAGACATGAAAAGGCGTACCTAAAAACTCATAATGCTTTGCAACCTTCGCTGTATGGTCTGTGTACATAGGCATTGTGAGTGAAAACTGGTTTTCAACTTTCGCAACGGCATCCGCGTTATCATTAAGGTCTATATTGATAGCGATAAACTGAATTTTATCACCGTACTGTTCATAACTTCGTTGAAAATGTGGCATTTGCTGCATACAAGGTTTACACCAGGTGGCCCAGAATTTTAAGTAAACAGGTTTTTGTCCAAATAGGCTATTAAGACTAACCTCTTCGCCTGTGTGGGTTTGTAAAGTGAGTGGAGGTTGCGCTGACAACGGACTTCCTATACTCATAAGTAACGTGAATAAAATTGTAATAGCTAAACGGCTCATACGGTCACCTGCAAATAGAAAACAGTTTAGTGGTGGGGTGTCGCTAAGGTATTGTAAATTTTCGACACGCACGGCACTTTTTTTGTTTTTTAATGACCTAACGCAAAACACTGGCGTATGAATATTCACATTACACAAAATAGCACTAAACTTTTTATAGGTATTTAACGTACTGAGAATAAAAGGAGTCATCATGAAAAATGAATTAGACGGTAAATTAATTCTTTCTGTTTACGAAAAAATTATCCAACACGGTGAAGACCATGAAGACGGCAAGCTCTATGAAGGCATTTGCGCTTTCTCTGATATTGATGGCTACACCGTTTACTTAAAAGGCAGTGGTGTTTTGCTTCGCTTTGGTTTTCATAATACTTATCACCTTGATTACCAACATGAGAAGAATAAAGACGACTTTATAAAGAAAATTCAATTTATTGCTAACGAGGAGCACTAACTTAACAATGTCGCGACGTGTAAAAGCTGAATCAAAGCAGCAAGTTGCTTACATAAATGAGGTAATTAGCGCACTGAAGGATGATCCTCGTAAGTTAGACATCATTCGTAAAAACTTGGACTTTTATCGCGAACAAAGCTTTCTCAAACGAGGTTTCTTGCTAGCAATAGAACGTTTCGATTGGGTCTTTGAAGCCAGTAACGGTGTAGACGAAGTGTGTGCGCAAATTCTTGCCGATGATTATATCGGTAAACGTTTACGCCGTTATCCTTTGCTGTACAAAGGGGTAATCAACCGCACTTAAAACATATCTTATCGCTAAAAACATGACCCAGAGGTCAAAAAATGCTAGGTTAACGCCATTTTGTAATTATGAGAACTGGATATGTCAAAAGCAGTAGATTCACCAACCACAAACGATGGTGATAACAATGGATTGTTTAACAGGTTCCTAGCGACTGTCGAATTTTTAGGGAATATGCTCCCCCACCCAATCACACTCTTTGCAATGTTTTGTGTGGCAATTATTGTTTTTAGCGGTGTTGCAGATTGGTTTGGATTAAGTGCCATAGACCCGCGCCCCGAAGGTGCCGCTGGCCGCGATCCTGATGGTGTGATTGAAGTAGTCAGCTTACTTAGCGCTGAAGGCTTGCAACGTATTGTGACAGGTCTTGTAACCAACTTCACCAGTTTCGCCCCGCTGGGCACTGTATTAGTTGCTCTGTTAGGTGTCAGTGTTGCTGAACATTCGGGACTACTCTCTGCAGCAATGCGCGGCATGGTCATGGGTGCATCAAAACGTTTAGTCACGTTTATGGTGGTCTTTGCGGCAATATTATCAAATACTGCATCTGAGCTTGGTTATGTTGTATTAATTCCTTTAGCCGCAATGATTTTCCACAGCTTGGGGCGTCATCCATTAGCAGGTCTTGCTGCAGCATTTGCAGGGGTATCAGGTGGTTACAGTGCGAATCTATTGCTAGGTACGATTGATCCACTGTTAGCGGGTATTACGACACCCGCTGCACAAATGATTGATCCCAATTATCAAGTAGGCGCCGAAGCTAACTGGTATTTCATGATGATTTCGGTATTCCTAATTGCTATTTTAGGCACTTTCGTTACCGAAAAGATTGTTGAACCACGCTTAGGTAAATACAACCCAGAAGAAGCAAGTAATGACTTACCTAAAAACGATATCGCAGGCTTAACGGCAAAAGAAAAATCAGGGTTAAAGTGGGCGGGTGTCTCATTATTGGTTGTGTCGCTGTTACTTGCATGGACCATTGTTCCTGACGATGGCATTTTGCGTAACCCTGAAACAGGCTTAGTTGCACACTCACCTTTCTTAAAAGGCATCGTGGTTTTTATTTTTGTCACGTTTGGTATTCCTGGATTTGTCTATGGCCGAGTTGTCGGCACGATGAAAAACGATAAAGACGTCATCGATGCGATGAGTAAAAGTATGAGCTCTATGGGCATGTATATCGTCTTGGTGTTCTTTGCAGCTCAATTTGTTGCCTTTTTCAAATGGACTAATCTAGGTACTATTTTAGCTATCAATGGTGCTGCACTTCTGCAAGCTTTAAACCTAACAGGCCCAGAGGTTTTCGTACTCTTTATTTTAATGTGTGCGCTAGTTAACTTGAGTTTAGGCTCATCCTCTGCACAGTGGGCAGTAACAGCACCTATTTTCGTACCTATGTTAATGCTAATTGGCTACGCACCCGAAACCATTCAAGCGGCATACCGTATAGGTGACTCTGTGACAAACTTAATTACACCAATGATGAGCTACTTTGGTTTAATTTTGGCGGTTGCCACTAAATACAAAAAAGACATGGGTATTGGCACACTTGTCGCCACTATGTTGCCTTATAGCATGATTTTCTTTGTCGGTTGGGTTGCCCTATTTTATCTTTGGGTATTTGTATTAGGCCTTCCGGTTGGACCTGAATCACCTATTTATTACCAACCTTAATCACGATTAACGTTTAAAAGCCAAGTAGAATACTTGGCTTTTTTGTTTCGATTGTTGTGAGGCTGTGTATATACTTCTATGATTATTACTCCTGTTCCTATCCTTTATTTTTTATGACGTTACCGATAAAAGTCTGTACTTTACTATGCTGTGTAATGACTTTCAGTTTGCAAGCAAACCCAACCAAACAGCTTGAAACTGCCTTATCAACGTCTTTAGTACTTACTGATGGCGACAGTATTACCTTGGGGTTTGGTGATTTTGATCCTCAAGAAATATTTAACCCTCACTTTACCAATAAAGATGGCGAGAGCATTGCCCTTCGCAAAAAGTTGCGCTTATACAGTGTTCCTTTCTCATGGGAGGCAAAACAGCCCTACTATGAACATAAGTGGCATATAAACGGCCGGGTCAGTTATTTGAATCAAGCTGATTTCATTTCACTCTTTGACGAAGCCCAATCCGACTCTATTTCTGAAACTGTCTATAGCGCCACGTTTGGCATTAATGCTGAAAAAGCACTCGGCTCAAAATGGTCCTATATTATTGGCTTAAATAGCCACTACCTACATTACGACAATGACTACGATTATAACTCTCAGCAAAGCCGTGACGTATTAAAACCGCTAACCAACAATCTCTATACCAATTTAAACAGTAATGCGCTGGTGTTAAATCCCAGCCTGTCTATGGTTTATAGATTGCCTCGACATTGGGGCTATTATGAATATAAGTTAAATATTAATTATTATTACGGCTGGGCTTTATCACAACCTAACGAAATTGAAAGTGCAAAGCCTGAAACAACACGGATACTTAATGGCATAAAAGCTAAATTTAATATGTTCAAAGTGGGCCCCTTTGAACAAGCTTTCTACATTAAAGGGCAACGCATTGACTTAGGTGGAGATAGCCCAGCTGCGTTTGGCACTGATCACTTTTATGAATATGGCCTTGGCTTTTTGTGGGACAGCCGTCACTGGACCTCATGGTTCGATAATTTTGGTATTGGTATCAATATTCATAGTGGGAGTAGTCTAGAGGGAGCCGCCATTGTGCTTTACTTCAATGAAATTTAGTTACTCAATTTTGATAGTTATTTCTCTTTTAAAGCACAACAATCAAATTTCAAACTAAGATGTACATTTTTAATCCGACAGATTAGAGTAAATACATAAAAGCAGTGTAAAAAGGGATGAAAACACATTTTATCATCCTAAGTAACCACGCCTTTACTGAATAAGTCATCATAGACTGGGCATGCGTGCGAACTGTTTATACCGAACATTAACCTAATTTAAAGAGACATTATGAATAAGCTCATACACTTAGCGTTATTCGCTTTACTGTCGTTTTCAACGATAGCCGTTCAAACAGACGTAACACAACTTGATATTTTAAACTTAAAAGCACAATCAGAGTCTGTTTATACCTCGGGTCAACCCAGCCAAACAGACTTTGCTAAGTTAAAAGACGTGGGGCTGCAAACAGTTATTAACTTGCGCGGCGATAATGAAACTAGCTGGTCAGAGAAAGAGTTAGTAAGTGGACTCGGTATGAATTACTACCATATTCCAGTTCGTTCGAAAGCAGATATTACGCTTGAGAATGCCACAAAACTTCAAGCCTTATTGCAAACACATCAACAAGAAACCACCTTATTGCACTGTGCTAGTAGTAATCGTGTGGGTGCATTGGTTGCGCTTTATCATGCTGTGACACTTAAAAAACCGATAGATGAAGCAATTGAAACCGGTAAACAATGGGGCCTGAAAAGCCTTGAAAGTGTGGTAAGAAATAAAGTTAAAGAAGAGATTGGTCAGCCATAGGCTGACCAACTTAATTAGATCGCTGTTTTTTCTGATTTATTTTTGTTTTTGCTTTCAACTTGCTGAAACATCGCATCGACCAGTTCGATAATTTTATCATTAGCATCAATAAACTTATCTAGCCCACCACCAGTGCGGTAGCTTGCTTGAGCAATCGTTTCTTTTTGCTCAGGATCCATCACCCAAATATTAGCATACGCCATGTACAGGGCGAGATCCCAATGCCAATTAGCGACATAAAAAGCAACTGCATCACAGCCATCCGTGTTAGCCGATGTAATATCCGTTTGGTACGCTTGATGTTTTAAAACATAGTTTGCTGGGATAACACGAGTTTTCACGTTATGTTTGGCAAACCCTGATTCTAAAGCTGCCATGCATAGCTTAGTTTTGTGAAAAATGTTCGTTGATCACGTTCTAGCTCTTTTAAAGAGTCATCCTGATAGCCTTTATCCGAATAACCTAAATAGAACAGGGTTTGTGAATTTATTTTGTATGAATACACTAATTGGCTGGCGAAATCACGGTTAATTTCACTCACGTTAGAAAAATAGGCATCTTTATCACGATCTATGTCTTTAAATTGCAATACCAGCTTGAGCATTGAGCGCATATTAAATTTATAATACACACGTAAATCAGTGAGGTTTGCAGTATAAACGCGTTCATTTTGCTCATTATCAAGGTAGCTATAACTATGCTCTAACTGAACTTGCCAGTGGTCATTAATATCCCAAGTCATTTCAGGCTCGACACGCACCATCGTGCCAAGTTTCGCATTGCTGTAGTCTATTTTGCTGCCATACAGAGCATACAGTAAAAAGCGGATATCGCGGATGGGCCTAAAACCGCCATAAATATAAGCGATGTTTTGATTAAAGAACTGCCCTGCGTAAAATTCATTGCGGTGAATAAAGCCGATTTCAGTCTGTGACTGCATTTTACCTTTAAAGGTAAAGAAGCCATCGTATTCTTCTTCGAGTAGGTCACCATTTTGTGCCCAGGTTTTATCCCACTCAGCATTATAGCTGTACTCAGTGATAATATCATCGGCATCACGATACCAGGTTTGACCGCCTCCGAGTTGAGCTTGTTTATAGTCAACTTTTGCTTGATAACCTAAGTCAGAGCGATAATCCTCACCAATGTTTTCATAACTTGCATACAGTTCATAATCACGTTTGGTACGACTAAACTCTACTTTATAGGCCTGATCTGATTGCGTTTCTTCTAAGCCATAAACATCAACTAAAAAATCAGAGTTTTTTGTATCGGTTGTTGCAACTTGGTATTGCAAGCTGTCTGTTTGGTTAAACCAATAACTGCCATCGAGTGATAATACCGAGTTATGATAATCATCATTTTCCCGGTGTGTACTCATAACCCCAATAGTGCCTTTTTGACCAATATCAAATTGATAGCGCCCCACAGCGGCATGAGTTTTATCGCCTAGATTTGCAAAATATGAGCCTTGGTTGGTTGGTAATAACACACTGGTGTTGTCATCATCTGCATATATAAACCCATAGCTGTGGTTACCGGTCTTGCCTGTTAACTTAACGCCTACGTCAGGCTCAGCTATTGTGCGTGTATATAACAACTCGAACTGACTGGTTTTAAAATAGGATGCTCCATCTAAAAAGAATGGGCGTTTTTCAGCATAATAAATCGAGTAAGTGGTGTTAACATCAAGTTCAAGAGAGTCCGCTTCAACTTGCGAAAAGTCAGGGTTAATCGTTGCATTAATCACTGCATCTTGTGTGACGCCCCAGCGTAAATCAAGGCCTGCTTCTGTATCAACATCTCCATTTTGCCAATCACCTGGCAGCATATTTTTTGTATCATTACGAAGCGCAGTTAAAGTCGGGGTAAGCTGAATATTCATACTTTGTGTCATGTCAGCAAACCCTGTTAGTTTATCAAACTGGCAAAAACTGCATTTTACATCACGGTCAAAGCCTACGTTAGACATTTGATAAAACACATCACGCGGATAATTACGCCAAACAGCCAAGCTCCAAGTCAGTTGTTCTTTACCTTTTGGAAAACGCAGTGCCGTAAAGGGAATGCGCATCTCAACCACATAACCCTCATCGGTAATTTGACCTGCACTATCCCAGATTGCATCCCATGATGGGTCTTCCACCCAATCGTCGATATCGGTCATGCGCATATCGCCTTGCGCACCTAGTGGGTTTACGTAAAACTCATAACCCGTTCGTTCGTCGTTAAAGGTATCGATCATCAGGGCAACATTATCGTCTTGCCACAGTGTATCTCTGTCACGAAGTGCTGCACGAATTTGTGATGGGTCAGGGTCTTTAGCAATAAAGCCAACGTACAAGTATTGGCCATCTTCATACAGGTAGGCATCGGTGTGTACCGGTGGCGTGCCCTTTTCATTAGGCTCATTCTGATATTTTAGCGGTACTTTTGTTGCTTGTTGCCAATGAGCTTCATCCATAACGCCATCAACACTGATTGATTCTTTAATATGCGCTAAAGCAAACTCCACTTTGTCGCTAGCCGTTGCTAGCGAAGAAATACTGACGCAACTGAAAATTAGGCAGGATTTTACAACACGGGTTATTATTTTTTTTAAGTACAGCATAAACATCCATTTAGACACGTGCGCACAAATTACACGACTTCATTGATTAAAAAAGCAATTGTAATTCAACAAGGTACACTTGTTAATAACAAACCACTCTTTTAACCATAAAAATTAACAAAAACACTCCTTTTGGACTAGTTTTAGGTTCAAAAAAGCCCCATGGCCGAAAGGCGATGGGGCTAATTACGACCAATAAACGCTATTTTTTTAAGCTAAGTTTATTGCCTTTAAGTGATTTTCTCACTTTAGCAATACGCGAGCGGTTCTTGGCTCTGGCTTCGCCGGTTGCCTGCCCTGATGGCTTATTGCTTCGGCTACGACGTAAATGAGATGGCTTTTTACCAATTTTGTCGATCAGGACTTCACGATTACTTACTTCATAACCCGGCAGCACTATACGGTTAATACGTTGACCAATTAACTTTTCAATATCGAATAACGTATTCTCTTCTTCGCGACTTACAAATGAGATTGCCTGTCCCGGTTTACCAGCACGTCCTGTACGACCAATACGGTGTACATAGTCTTCAGCAAGCCAAGGTAAATCAATATTGATCACTCGTGGAAGGCCTTCAATATCAATACCACGAGCTGCAACTTCAGTTGCAACAAGCACACGTACTTTACCTTCTTTAAATTCACGTAGTGCACGACGTCGGTTACCTTGGGTTTTATCACCATGGCATACAGCCGCAGGAATACCATCAAGGTTCAATTCTTTAACGAGCTCATCGGCTGTTTCTTTCATGTTGACGAACACTAACACTTGCTGCCAATTTTTCTTACCGATCAGTTCTGAAAGAAGCTCTTGTTTACGGCGCTCTTCAACAGGATAAACAACGTGCTGTACGGTTTCTGCTGTACTGTTTGTTTGATCGACACGAATAATTTCAGGTTGCTTAAGAACTTTGCTTGCAAACTGTTTTATCGCCGCGGGGTACGTTGCTGAAAAGAGTAAAATTTGACGTGTTTCATCACAGCCGTTTATAACCGTTTGCATATCAGTTATAAAACCCATATCGAGCATACGGTCTGCTTCATCAAGAACCAAATGCTTTACATTTGCTAAGCTGATATTACCCAAACGAAGATGATCTAATAAACGACCAGGTGTCGCCACAACGATATCAACACCCGCTTTAAGATCGTTTGCTTGTCCGGCTAAATTAACACCGCCAAATAAACACACTGTTTTTAGTGCCGTGTATTTAGCAAACGCTTTAACGTTATTGGCGATTTGCTCAGCAAGTTCACGCGTCGGAGCAAGCACAAGTGCGCTCGGCGCATTGTTATCACTTAAGGTTGATTCAGATAATTTTTGAATAAGTGGCAGCGCAAACGCAGCGGTTTTACCGGTGCCTGTTTGTGCGCTAGCAAGTACATCTTTCCCTTTTCGTACCGCAGGAATTGCACTGCGTTGAACGGGAGTAAGCGTATGGAAATTAAGTTCTTCTAATGCCTGTAAGAGCTCAGAAGAAAAACTAAACGATTTAAAGTTCATGCTGTATAACCTGCGGCCATCATATCAAGGGTCGCAAATTATACAGCAAAAATAAATTACAGGTTAGCTTTTAACGATTTAAAAATTAGTTTTATCTAATACGACTACCTTTTGTAACTGATCCTTATCAGCTAGTTCATTGTATTTACCTGCAGGAAGTGTGTTCATCACCTTAAAATTCACTTGTCTTGCAATAGGAACATAATCAGTTAACGCTGTATTAATTGCGGTGCTAATCATATCTGCAATCAAATTACCCGAATTACCCGATGTATTAATAACAACAGCATCACTGTACTTCCAGATTTCATCACCTGTATGAGCCGAAATCAATCTAAATGATGCTCCCACTGTGACATCGCCTCCGGTAACATAATAGTTTGTTTCCCAACGATTTATTTTAACAAACAAAATAGCATCAGCACCAAACATATCCCGTATTTTTTCCATTGAAAGTGTTTCTAACTGTGCACCATCAACGATCCCTTCTGATTGAAATATAGCATCAGTTACAGGCACTGGCATTACATAATAACCCGCCTCTGCAACCGGTTCAGCAATCGTTGTAGCGTACAATTGAGCTGCATCAGCTGCGGTAGATTGATTAACTGCTGGGACGATTAATATAGACAGAGGCTTATTTTTGTACATATTTGGATATGCTTCACCTTTAGTCAAAACAGGACTTGTCTTACAACCTGCTAAAAAGACTAAAATAAATGTTAATGATAGTATTTTTTTCATTATAAAGCTCCACCAAGTAGCTTCTGATTAACGAGCTGAATAAATTGAGATGATTCAGGAAATAAAGATTGTTCCTTGTTTAACATTTCTTTTGCTTGCTCATTTTTATTAATCGACGAGTACATCATTGCAAGTTCAATATATATACCTGGAGGTATTTTTTTGTTTTTTGCCTCAGCAGAAGCAACAATATTTTCTAATGTAGCCAAATGTTCTTGGAAGCTTTCTTCTGTTGGCTCATGTTTATATTGATAGGCAGTATCTGCATAGTCGCCCCAAAAATAGATGCTTTTGTTTGTTTGGCATCCACATAAAATTAAAACTAACAAAGTTATAAAAACTAACTTACTCATGGAACTACCACCTCAAATATATTTCCATTCCCAACATAGATAGTTCTTAGAACTATTGTTTTACCATCGCGCTTCAAATGAACCTTATGAGATCCTGGTGCTACAGGAAATTCGATTAACTCTTTGCCATCTTTGTAATATGATGAAAATGTATCTCGATTTATAATAACTGCAGCTTCAGAGTCAAGCTCTAAAGATGTACCCCAAAAATTTCCGTTTAATTGCAAAATACCACGGTCCTCAACCTGAGTGACTGATCTGTAGCTACTTGAGCAAGCGCTTAAAAAAAGTACTGACAATACCAAAATTATACGAGCCGTATTACTCATAGTTGAACCTCCTCTACGACCAAGTTCTCTTTATCTGATAATTGCACGTCACCCGAAATAACTTTACACAGCGACAGACTGTTACTACCGCTCCCCAAAAAGCCAACTATTTCAATTTTTGCCTGTTCTTGTCGTGGTAACTCAAGTGGCAAACCGGTTTGAGGATTTGTAATGATCTCTCCACGTTTTTTTACAATGAGCTTATCTCCTAATTTAAAACCTTGATTCTTACCTCCAGTAATAATTATGTTACTCCCTTGCTCAGACACTATATAAGCTTGCCAAGGTTTATCGAGTAAGTTCTCCATAACATTAGAAGTTAATTTAGAAATAGCAGCAGATAACGCTTTATCGTCTAAACTTGTATCGAATGCGGCCGTTTCACCTACGCCAAGCACTCTGTTAGATTCTGAACGTGCTTCACCTGTAGCCTCTTCAGAAAATAAAATTTGCCCTGTTTTAATATCGACTAATCTAATATTGACTGTGGCAGTTGCTTTTTGAATTTTATTTCGACTGAACACTCCTACTTCGCTTTCTGTAGTTCGTCCAAATTCTGAAACTGAGCCAATAATTAACTGTTCAGCCCCAATCGAACGAGCTTCTAAGCCGACTTTATTTGCACCATCTGCTTTTTTATGGACAAACGTAATTTGGTTTTGATTAGTTAAGTTAGGTTGGAGTGAGGCGATGGCATCATGTTCAATCATAATAAACTTTCCACTATCCGTTAACCTTGCAGCTAATATATCTGATGCTTGTTTACCTATTCGATTATTATTACTGTCTAATAAAAATGAATTACCTCTTTTAGTCTCATCACTAAAGCGTGCAATAGCGACCGTTCTTTTAAGCCCTTTAAACTCTTCAATTTGAGTCGCACTAACTACTGGAGCATTCTTATTTATACTTTCGTTAGTCACTTGCCGCGTGGCACTTGTACAACCAGATATTACAAACGTTCCAATCAAAATTAATGCTAAAAAACATTTCTTTTCCATTATATTCCTTTTTTGAAAAATTAACTTCCAAAAAAGTATAACGTTAACTAAAAATTAACCCTAGCAAATTTTTCAAAAGTTAAGCATATTTATTGATACTATGGAGAAAAACCTAAATGTATGCTCAGGATAAGGGCATAAAAGTAATGCAGTGTTGATAAATATAATCGATGCAAGTACATCGATTATATAGAACAGGAATATAATAAAAAACACTCAATGTAATTATCAAGCGCCAATTCATTTTTAGCGTAAAATAACATCCTTTTCGGCTAAAAGTTGAGCTTTATCTCCCACAATGTCAGCAACATTTAGTTCATTAATATAGCCTAAACCCACTTCTTGTTGTGCAGGTGCTAACGGTACGTAGGGTAAGCGGAATACCGGATTGACGGCTCCCGTCATCATTAATGCTGTGTTTATTGCGATTGGGTTTGGCTCACAAAACAACCAGTTCATTAATGGCTGTAGCTTGGTGTTTAATGCATCATTTTTTTCGTCCATTAATTGACGAAACAAACCTGGGATCAAGTTAGATGTCACTGAAATAACACCGTGTGCGTTATAAATATGACGCGCATCATGGCTTTCATCATCATTACCTGACCAGCATGCAATACCTTGTTTTTCGTAATGTGCAATACGCTCATTGCCACCACACTCTTTAACACCAATAAAGTTTTCGTGCTGTGCTAACGGTTCAATAATATCAGGGGTTAAATCTTGCCCTGTGCGCCCTGCTACGTTGTAGATAAATGCTGGGCCAATATCAAGTAAACGCTTAAAGTGCTCTTTTACTCCAGCCAATGAAGTACGTCCATAATACGGGTTAATTTGCAATGCTGCGTCCATTCCCGTTGCAAAACCATATTCTGTCGCTTTGATAGCTTCGCGCGTGTTATTGCTACCTGTGTTACCCACAATAAGTAAACGAGATGAGAATTTACTGACACTGTGTGCAATAAGCATCAAGTGCTCTTCCCAATTCATTAGTTGGCCTTCGCCGGTTGTACCACCTACAATAATACCGTCAACACCCGCTGCGATTTGTTGTTCAACAAGGTCATCATAGCAGGCAAGATCAATTTCACCGTTGCTTAGGTAAGGCGTTTTAATTGCAGTGATCAAGCTTGCTTGTTTAATTGTTTCTAGGCTACGCATAACTATTTTAATGTTTGGAAAATTTGCGCTAGTTGTATCATAAACACAGGCAATTTCCGAGTAATGTAACGTAATAAATAAAAAACTTGTGAAATGGACAAAGTTAAGACAAAATTAAATACTGTACAAATAAACAGTATTTATTGTGAGTGACTGATAATGCAACTTTCTAAATTCTTGGCAACCTACTTTTATACCACAGAAGAGCTGTGTCAAACCCTCTCGATTGATGAAGATACACTGGGAGCATGGCAGCAAAGTAGTCTATTTCCAAAGCCGAGTTATTGCTTGCAAAGCCAATTAGAGTGCAGCTCTTATTCTGGCATTTACCAATGCGAAGAATACCAAGACTACTACCCTCGCGGTGCCGCAAGTTGGGGTCAGCTAATCATCAAACATGATATTAACTCATCATGCCAAGCTTTTAATTATTTTGCCCAACATTATTCGGCACAATTAAGTAAGCTCACTGAGCAAGGCTTTGCAATAGATGAAGAATTATTTGGCGCTGAAATTGACGAGCATTTACAACAAGTGTGGCAACAATTCTTGTGCAGTAAATATGGTGTCTTGACCCAAAATGGCTTAGTAGAGGAAGCTGTTCAGCTTGATGTCGCCAAATTACTTATTGATGATATCACCGAACTACGCACTAAAACGGGCTTATCTGCTGATGAACGCCAAGCTCTTCATAAAGCATTAAAGCTAATGAACCGCGCATTGAGTCATGGTACAGGCAACGAAGGTAAAAATACGCTTCGCTATCGTTACATTGATAGCGTGGTTGCTAAATACGATTTATCGGTAAAATAGAGACAAACACTCCCTTTCCTCTTCTGAAAATGAAGGGTAACTGAACACCTGAACAAGGTTGCAACAATGTATACGTTGTTACATTTTGGTTAATACACTTTGGTACATTTGTTTTGTAGGTTTTCATCTTTTTAGTCGTTAGATTGATGTAGTTGAGTTATTTCTTTTGTCATTTTTGCAGTTTTGACACCCTTGTAATAACTCCTCTATTCAAACTAATCACATCATAATAAAGGATAAATAGATGAAACCTTTTCCAAGGCTGGGTCGATTAAAAGCGACCTACTTGGCTATGCTCGGTTTGAGCTTAGCGCAACCAGTAGCGGCACAAAACACTGCTTTTACAAATAAAACATCCGCTGATGCCCTAACATTTACGTTAATAACAGGCGATAAAGTGTCTGCCATTGTTAATAAAGATGGCCAATTAGGCGGTATTCGTCTGCTAAATGCTGATGGCTCTGATGCCTTCACCAGTATTTTTAAACGGGGAAATAATACGTATGTAGTCCCTGCCCATGCGCAAGCATTTGTTGATTCACAGGCAATTGATTTAGAACTTTTCAACATCAACAAATTGTATGAATCGGGTTACGACGATGCGTCTACTAATGCTTTACCCGTTATTGTTGAATACCGAGACGGGACGTTAGCCGGCAGCGCCGTGCCTAAAGCATTGTCTGGCATGTCATTAACAGGTGAAATTGAACTAATCGACAGTGCAGCCTTTGCTATCACAAAAGAAAACGCCGCTAAAACATGGCAGTCTCTTATTGCTGAAGCAAATGTTGAAGGTATTTGGCTAGATGCCGTTGTCCATGCTCACAAAGTAAGCAGCGCCAATACGCTGACCCCAACGGTGCCATTAACGGGCGCTTACGGTCAATCAGCTATTAATTATAATGGTGCTGGCATTAAAGTCGCAGTGCTTGATACGGGTTACGACATTGAACACCCAGACCTACAGGGTCGCGTAATTGCATCTCGCGATTTTACTTATTCAAGCAATGGCGTTGATGATATTAATGGTCACGGAACTCACACTGCTTCAACGGTTGCGGGGAATGGTCATGAATCAGATGGTAAATGGGTGGGTGTTGCACCCGCTTCGGATCTCATCATAGGCAAAGTACTTAGTAATGTTGGTTCTGGTTCAACATACGGTATATTAAGTGGTATGCAGTGGGCTGTGCTTTCTGAAAATGCCGACATCGTTAATATGTCTTTAGGTGGTACAGCTACAACGTGTAGTGGCCCACTTGTAGACATGGTTGAGGCACTTAGCGACAAAGCATTATTTGTTATTTCTGCTGGTAACAGCTTTACGCGCGAAACGATCGGTTCACCCGGTTGTGCCCCAAGCGCACTGACTGTTGGTGCAATAGACCGTGAAGGCAATACAGCGTCGTTTTCATCACGCGGCCCGTCACCTGATGGTCATTCAGCAAAGCCTGATATCGCTTCGCAAGGCGTATCTGTTGTTGCTGCAGCATCAGGTGGATTAGGCGAAACAGCCTATCGTGTTTATTCGGGTACCTCTATGGCTGCACCACATGTTGCCGGCGGTGCAGCTCTGGTTATGCAGGCGCGCGGTGACTTAACACCAAAAGAGTTAAAAGACGTGCTTACATCATCCGTATTTAGCGGTGATTCGCACGTGCTTGAGCAAGGTGCAGGCGCAATGAACGTTGACCGCGCAATTTCACAAGCTATTGTAGCACCCGCAAATAGAGAGCTTGGCTTTTTCCAAAACGCTATCAATGATGAGCTTACGCATACACACGTAACCTTAACAAACACGTCTGATACCGACATTACGCTGAAACTAAAATTAGACCTACTTGGCGAAGACGGTAAAACGCAACTCCCAGCAACACTTGCTGGCTTAGATGCAAAATCAGTGACTGTTCCAGCGAATGGCGAAGCACAAGTACCTATGTGGATTGACCCAAGTGTTGCACTTAATAACGGTGCTTACGGTGCCATTACAGGCCGTATCACTGGTACAACGGTCAGTAATTTAGACCAACAAGTTACTGTGCCTGTATCATTCTGGATTGACCAGCCTCAGGTTAATTTAACCGTTAACCTAACAGACCGCTGGGGGCACAATGCAACGTCACCATCAAAACTTTATTTAATTAATGAAGAAGATGATTGGGGCAGTATCGTTAGATTAAATAACGGTAAAGCCGATATCAATGTACCTGCGGGTTATTATACTTTAATCGCAAATATCATGACGTTTGATAACCCTGACTCTAACTCGGGACTTGTTGAGTCAGCGGCACAAATGGCAGTGCTTAACAAAAAAGTAGATGGCGCGACTGAAATTAACTTTGATGCGCGTAATGCACAACAAGTGACCTTTAAAGCAGAACAACCCCTTGATCCACAAGGTTACTCATTCGGTTTTACATACGCACTTGATGATGAAAAATCAGCCAAGTTAGCAGCTATCGAGATGGCGCCTGACTATGTAAATGATATGTATGCTTGGTCACAAGGTCATGACAGTCGTTTTCGCTCATTTATTACAACCCGTGCAGTTGCACCAGAAACCACTGTAAAAATGCAAAATGGTGTCGAGTTTGATTACATCAAACAAGGCCTTGCATTATCGTTCCATGGTGAAGGTTCAGCAGAAGTATTACCTGTTGGTGATGCCGGTTATAGTACCGACTGGAGCCAATTTGATCTTGATGGCAAAATTGCTTTAATCGCAAACCCTAACTACCTAACCAATTACATGGTCGGGAATGCAATGAAGCATGGCGCTACGGGTGTTATTTTTTATCGTCCGGGGCGTGAAGGCCGATACAAAGGCACCGTGACTGGCACACCAAAAGTGCCTGTTATTGGTATTAGCTCTGAAGAAGGCGAAGCGCTAATGGCCGAGATTGAAGCGGGTAATAATATTATTACTTGGTCAGGTGTTGCTGCTGAGCGTTCACCTTATGCTTATTCAATCAACCACATTACTGATGGCCATATTCAGTCTGGTCAAATTAATATTGCCGAACACAAAATGCATAAGATTACGGCGACGTATCACTCACAAAATGATGAGCGTCCTGCATGGACCGATGTCATGGCAATGACCAACAGTACGGGAGAGTTTTACTCAACGGGCAGCACACAATTGATCATGCTTCCACAAGTACGTGACGAGTATTACACCGCGACAGCCAAAAATGGCTGGACAAATATTGTCATGCCTAACCATAAAATTGAAAGCGCTGGGGCTTATTTTGATGGGCCAAGAGCAATGACTGAAGGTGCACAAGAGACGACCTCATGGTTCAAAGGTCCACGTGGCGGTGCTTTAGGTAGCAGTGGCGCGCCTATTATCACGCGTGATACCAACGTGCTTCATTTTAACCTTGCCTCGTTTGGCGATGCAGCTAATCACGATGGTATTTTTGGTTATATTGGCAGCTCAGCGTTTGGCTTAACTTTAAATGGTGAGCCTGCATCTCCTACAGAAGGGGCATTAACACTTGAGCCGGGCGATCATCAAATTACTCTAGGAATGCGTTCATATGCACGTGGTGTTGGCGAGCGTTCACCTGTAAATGATAGCCTTGGTTCACTGTACCTAGGTTATTACACCTTTACTGCTAACGAGTACCAACAAGGTGTGCAACCCGTACTTGTACCTATGATTGATTTACCTGTTGACATCAACAACACAATGTCAGTAGGTGAAGAAGCAAAAGTGAAGCTCACAGGGCTACTTGATGGCGTCGGCGACGTTGCATTAGCGAATGTGCAATTCCAATATGCATACGGTAAAGAATGTACCATTGAATCGGTGCCTGCTTACATCTACTGCCCTGTGTCAGAAAAATTCTCAACAGAGAACTGGCAAGATGCGAAAGTAGAACAAGTGGATGGTGAATGGACAGCCACAATTCCAAATACAGGGAATACAGGTGAGTTTGTTCACATTCGAACAGTGATCTCAGACTATGGTTCAAGCTCAGCAGAGCAAATTACCATGCGTGCCTACATGTTGAAATAGTAAACGCTAGAAGAGTAAAGCCGCCATTAAGGCGGCTTTTTTACTTTAATAATCCCAATTAGGTGCAAAATCTGGATTGGCTAGGCGCTTATGTTTGTCAAGCGCATCAATTCTGTCTAAATCCTCGTGATCAAGTTTTACGGAATCATCAAAATTGTCCGCTAAATTTTCTCGCTTCGTTGATGATGGAATCGTCGTCATCTTATGTGCATTTATCCACGCAAGGACAACTTGAGCAGGGCTCGCATCATGCTTTTTAGCTATATCAACAATCACGTCGTCTTTTAGCACTTCACCCACGGCAAATGGCATATAAGCCGTAACATGAATACCCTGTTGCTGACAAAAAGCGCGTAACTTAGTGTTCGTCAGATAAGGGTGTACTTCAATTTGATTAGTAAATATTTCCCTCGCGTCAAGGGTCTGCATGGCCTCTTTTAGATTAGCAATTGTGAAGTTTGAAACACCAATGTGTTTTGCTAAACCCAGCTCTTTTACTTTTTTGAGCTCGGTTAAGTATTCACTCATTTTTTCTCCGTTAGACGCAGAAGGCCAGTGAATAAGTAATAAATCAACATAATCGAGTTGAAGCTTTTCTAAACTCTGCTTTACGCTCTCAATAAACTGAGCGCTGTTAAGTTTGTCATTCCAAACCTTGGTTGTAATAAAAATCTCACTACGAGGCACAGAGCTGTCTTTTATCGCTTTACCGACGTGCTCCTCATTACCATAAATTTGCGCCGTGTCGATGTGTCTAAAACCGATATCGAGTGCCATTTTCACTGAATTGTAAGCTGTTTTTCCTTCTAGGCGAAACGTACCGATACCTAAATCAGGCATTTCAATAACATGGTGTGACATAACCTCTCCTTTTGAAGTATTGGTTATACCAATTTGCTTAATTAAGAGCGCTATTTTGACGCAGCTAATCTCAGATTTAGCAGCTCAAAATGATTAAGTATTACTGCAAATTGGTATGATGAGCTTACTTACTTCACTGAGGCCAAAATATAAAGTTTCAAGGTGGGTTTTAAAATTAGTCAACTTTTTGGGCGAGATAATGAGTAGTAACTAAGCATTACTAAACATGCCTATCACCATGAAAGTGAGGAAAACAAACAGTTTATAAGCTGGGCTAGCAATGCATTTTATATTTTAAGTCATACATTAAAATGTGATTAAAAGTCTAATCTAGGTGCTCATATTGACCACGATACACTTCAAAGGTTTTCACTACCGTATGCTGTTCTTTCGTTAAGTTATCAAACCAAGTATCAAAACGTTCATCGTCTTCTTGTTCACTCAAAGCAAGATACTGCGCTAACAGTTCAATGATATCGTTATGGCTAAATAATAACGTATCGACGCGGTGTGCAAGTGTAGAATGATCCTTATCACGAAGCGTATTCATTACATTTTGGTCTAACTGCTCAGTTTGAATTTCATCGTTCACTGCCTTACTCCTTCTCTTTGTATAAGCGCGTATACCTAGTTATAACAGCCTTCAAGACAATAGCCAGTTTTTTGAATTCAACTGCTTAAGGATTGCTCACACTGCTTATTTTTAATGCTATTTAGCATGCATAAATAAGAATTATTTTTATCTTGAACATTCCCTATATTTACTTTACAATAACTGTTATATTATCACATAACACAGATTAAAGAGATGAAACCTAACATTCACCCGGATTACCAACAAGTGGCTTTTCACGATACAGCCGCAGACAGCTACTTTATAATTGGTTCAACAATTAAAACATCACGGACAATCGCGCTAGAAGGTAAAACATATCCTTATGTACCAATTGATGTATCAAGTGACTCGCACCCATTTTACACCGGTAAACAAAAAGCGGTGGCAAGTGATGGTCGTGTCGCCGCATTTAACCGTCGCTTCAAAAACCTAGCAAGCAAATAACCGCCTAATACGGAGCAAAAATGAAAGTACTGAGTTCTTTAAAAAGCGCTAAAACTCGTTCTGGGTGTCAAATAGTAAAACGCAAAGGGCGTCTTTATGTGATCAATAAAGAAAACCCGCGTTTTAAAGCCGTTCAGGGTAAAAAGAAACGTTAAAAAAGGTGCTTAAGCACCTTTTTATTTACCAAATAATAACTCCCAAAAACCTGGTGGCTCATGAAGTTCATGGTATTTTTTTCGTAATTGATCAATTGACTTAAGGGGGGCTTTTGCAGCTTCTAACCCCTGTACTTCTGCAAGCTGCTTCGCGGATTTTGCTTGCTGAATAACTTTATCAAGTCCCTCTAAAGATTCACTTTCATGCTGTTTAAAATCAGCCTTTTTTGCTTTCTCTAGTAGATGAATAAACTCATCGATGGCTGTATTAAAAGAGTCTAGGTCAGTAGCGCGCACTGAGTTTTTATAAGCCAGCCCCATATTTTTCATATTAGCTTCAAGATCCAGTGGTGCATCTGCCATGCTACTAAGAGAAAAAAGTGTCAAAAAGCACACAAAAAGCGTTTTCATGTTGAGCCCTATTTAAGAATAATGTGCCAATTATACGCTTTAAAAAGAGTGAAACCTAGCCTCCATTTAAGCCAAAGAGTGGGTCGTAACCCTCTGGTATTAACTGTATAATCGATTAACTCTCACTCTTAAATTTATAAAATATTATGTTAAAAACCGTGCTATTCATTGCTTTGCTGGCTTTCTTACCGAGCACCTATGCACAATACAACGTTATATTTATCAATCCGGGGCATGCAAACACCAATGTTACCGGTCCGTTTTGGTATGAAGTTTCACAGTTAATGCGCGATGCAGCTGAAGATTTTGATCTGAACTTGACCATTCATTATGCAAATAGAAATCATATACTGATGAAAGAATTAGTGGCTGATGCAGTAAAACAATCACCCGATATGCTTGTTCTTGTAGATGAAAAAGGCGTATTGACAAAGCAACTTTTAAGTTTACCGGCTTTTAGTACCCCTATTTACTTTTTACTTAATCGTCCAACTGACAACGAACTACGCGCTCTCAAAAACAAAGGGATTAACATTGCTGGCAGTGTTGTGCCAGATAACGTTCAAGCGGGACACTTACTGGCAAAACAGCTCATTTCTAAAGCCCAACTCCCTGCCAGCATTTATGCTATTAATGGTGATCACACGACCCCTGCCGCTCTAGATCGTAAAACAGGGCTTGAAGCGTTTACTGTTCAACATGCACAAGTAAACATTGCAGCACAAGGTGTTGCTAATTGGTCATCGCCACAAGCATACCGACAAAGCTTAGGTCTATTAACTCATCATCCAGATATTCAGGTTATTTGGAGCGCTAATGATGCGATGGCATTAGGAGCCATTCGCGCATTAAATGAAAAAAAACGACGCACCGATGTGCTCGTTGGCGCAATAAACTGGCCACTCAGAGCCGCAGCTGAAAAAATAGATGTGTGCATCGGTGGGCATGTAACACTTGGTGCACTGGCAATGATCAATATTCATGCTATTTTGGCAAATTATGAGCACAAGGTTTTACATCAAAAAATTGCTATTTTTAGACCTCACACACAAAAAACCTTGAAGTTAGTTGAGCAAATTCATAGCAACACCCTCGCAATTAACTTTAAAGTATTTAGTAAAGAGCACAAGACCCCCCTTTTATTCAGCATTGAATCATTAATGAATGAAGCAAGCGAAAATGCACTGTAAAGGGCATTTACAGTGCATTTTTAAAAGAGATTAAAAGCTATAGTGATTGTAAAAAACTGATTAATTGCTGACGTTTAACACTTGAAAGCTCAGTAAATTCACGCTTACTTTTTTCAGCTTCGCCGCCATGCCATAAAATAGCTTCTTCAAGCGTTGCTGCACGCCCATCATGTAAGAAACCAGCGGCAGGGTTAACTGTTTTCGTTAAACCAATCCCCCAAAGCGGACGCGTTTTCCACTCACGGCCTGTTGCCATAAAATCACGACGTTTGTCTGCGAGCTCTTCACCCATGTCATGCAACAACATGTCGGTAAATGGCCAAATTTCTTGCCCTTTTACTGCCGCAGGCGCTGCAACACCGCCCAGTAATAAAGCGGCACCATTTGCGGTTACAAAACGAGGCGTATGGCAACCAGTACAGTTTAAATCATCGAATAAACGTGCACCGGCTTTAACACCTTCGTCTGCTACATTACGACGTGCTGGCACAGCAAGTGTTTCTGCGTAAAACACGACCGTATCAGCAAACTCATCACTGGCTTCTGGCAATCCTTGCTCATCAGAACCAGTATCTTGATAGTTAGTACGAGATAAATAACTTTCGTGCATTAATGTATTGGCAATGCTTTCTTCAGGGAACAATGAGTTCGTTACCCCCATGTCACCACGCAGTGCACCCAGAGATTGCTGTCTGACTGATGGTGTACTGGCTTTCCAACCAAATCGTCCAAGTGATACAGGGTTTTCATCACCCGCTTGAGCCTTAACAGCATCAAATACCCAGTTTGCTTTACCAGAAATTCCATCGTTGTCGGCATCATCGACATCTTCAAGCGCTAGAATATCTTGCTCTTCAATCGCTTCAAGCAATCCAAGACCAAAGACAGGCATACCATTACGGGCACTAAAACGTACATCTTCATTGGCAAGGGCACTTAAACTGAAGTTTTCAGGTGAGTCCCATGCATTATCGATAGTAAATATCGGCTTTTTCAACGTGACAGTACTGCCATCTGGGTAGCTAAACTCCGTGTAATCATAGCTTAGATATACATCAGCTTGGCCACCAAAATTATGCGTTTGCCAGTCTTCACGGGCTTGTAAAATCCCCCGGTGAAAGAGTTGATCCCCAAACCCTTCAACGCCTGTAACCTGACAAAAATCATTGATATTACTTGGCATTTCACACACGCCATCGGCTAAGCTAACGCGTAAAAAGATCCCAGCATCATTCGCTAACTTCACAGTTTGCTGTTCACCGGTTGGAACAATAGTACTTGGGCGACCATCTCGTTGGTGACAAGCATTACAGTTATTGTTATTAAAAACTGGCCCTAAACCATCGAGTTCCGGGTGTGCATCATTCGGGGCTGTCGTAAAGGATGTTTCAAAATTAGCATCGCCAGTTAAGTGAATATCGCGTTCTGAATCACTTAAATTAGGCATAGGTGTAGAGAAACCATGGCCTGAATTATTGGTATCGAGGGCTGTCGCATCACCTGCCAACGCAACGACATCAATATAATTTGGATCCGTTTCGCTACTTGTCGGTGGTGGTGTGGTCGTTTCGGTCGCGCTTTTATCGCTGGTTTTACTTCCACATGCCACTAAAGATAAGGCTGTGAAAGCAAATAGAATTGGTTTAATTGCTTTTACATTCATGACGGTATCTTGCAAAGAGGGGAAGCAAATGCTTCCCCAGCGATTATAAATTCCACTCTTTGATAAGTGGCACTACTTCTTCTTCAAGGGTCGCTTGTAATTCACCTAACGCATCAATCGCTGTTTGAATTCGAACGCGACCTGCATCATCCTTAATCGCTTGTCTAAATGGCATATCATCTGCACCTGCAATGGCATCAATCGCTGCAATCGCTGCTGTAATTTGAGTTTCAACTTTCGCTGCTAGCTCAGCGTCACCGGCAGTAATGAATGCTTTTAGGCCTGGGCTGTCGTTTTCATCGCTGAATGTGCCTAAAAACACATTTTGTACACCAACAATGTTGTTGCTAAAGTCGGTTAATGAGTTCCAGCTATATTGTGATTCAACCAATGATGTGTCAGCTGTGTCTTTGCTAGTACCAAATGGTTCTGCAATTTTACCGTTACCTACCTCATCAACAATACCGATAACACCATTGACTAACTCTTCAATAACACCTAACTCAGATGAGTATTTATCATTACCCGGCGTTAATAAATAATCTTTATAAGCAGGTTCATCATCCGCATTTGCTGATATACCCCATGCATCAACAAGGCTTTGTGTATGAATATTGAATACTTCAGCACATGCAATTAGGTATTCCATTTCACGCACAGTCATTTCATCAATTGACTTATCGTTATCTTCAACGCCATTACCGAATAATAAGAACTCCATAGTGTGGAAACCTTGTACACCATCGTCAAAGTTCTTTACATTATCAGCCGAGAACGTTGTGTTACTTGCAAGTAGTGCTTCTAAATCAGCTGTATTCAGTGGCCAAGTATCAAGGTGTGGATCAATTGATAAGCTATCAACAGGACCAAAGATATGCGACTCACCTTGCTCCCAGAATACACGTGCATCTTTCCATGCTTGTTGAGCAGCAAGCAGCGCGGCTTCGTTTTTGTTTTCTAATAATGTCAGTGTCGCATTATGTAAAACAGCCGCCTTGCTGTTTAGCATTTCATAACCATCTACAATCACTTGCTCAGTTATGTTTTCAATTAAATCTGTTGCGTCATAGCTAAAGCCTGTTACTTCAGTAACAGGTGTGCTTGTATCTGAAGAATCGTCCGAAGAAGACGAACCACATGCAACAAGTGTTGACGCTAAAATGACAGCTGTAATGCTGTTTAATACAGTTTTCATCCCAAGATTCCTTTATAGTTCTGTAGAAAATTTATAGCCAAGAGAGGCGCTAAAGTGAGTCGTGTCATCGATATCGTCTTGTGCGTAATAACGTTGACCGCCCTGAAGTTTTAGAATTAAGTTTTTGTTTGGAAGGTAATTTAAACCAAAGTTAAGCTCACGAATGTCGTAACGATGGATAGCCGCACCACTGGCCACTTCAAGCATTGGGTTGGCATAATCAAACGAGGTAAATACATAAAGCGGCGAAGATAAATCAAACAGCCCCTGCATATTATAAGCGGCTTCTACAAATGCAGATTCTGCTTTGCTACCAAGCTGTGCAAAGCTTCCCGGACGCAGGCCCGGTGTTGTTTTATTCGCAGCAGTGATAGCAACTGAGTCTTCTAACTCGCCATATAAGTACTGACCACGAAACACAAGATCATCTAACGTCCATGCACCATGTAACCCGAGGATAGATACGTTTCCATCCTCATCGAGTTTGCCCTGATTGCGACGGTTATCTGATGTGTTTGCCGTATAGTAACTAACACCAAAACCTTTACCAGCTTTAACATTGCCATAATCAAGGCGTAATGTGAGCGCTAAATCATCTGCGGTATTTTCTTCAAAGCGTTGCTGTGCACCACCCGCGACCCAATTAGTCGAACGGAAGTATTCAGAGTTAAGACCTGTCGTCACCAATGTTTGCAGTGTAAAGTCAGACCAACGAGAAATTAAGTTAACTCCAGTTTCGTGCCAAACTTGCGGGATCATGGTTGCCTCACCCCAGTGGCGAGTCGTGGTAAAGTATTGATCAGGCTTGTTTAAGTCTGTGCCTAAGCCTACCGGAACATATATATGACCAAACTTGACAGTAAAGTTAGGGTTATATTCATATTCTAGTTGCAGCTTTTCGACAATGACTTCACCACCCGCTTCAACTTCTGATTCAAATTCGCCAAATTCTTCAAAGCCATCGTATTCAAGCGTGGTACCTGTACCGCCATGCTCATACTCAAGTTCAAATTCGACTTTCCACTTATCATCAATTTCATATTCAAACTCAGTGACAACTCGCTCTAAGTCTGTAGTGGCGCGGCGCTCTGGTGAAGTATCTTGAACGTTGGCAAACACTTCGTCACTTTTGTAAAGCAAAGTACCATAGCTTTTAAAAGTAAGTTTTGAGTCTTTTTTGCTTGCGACTGAAGCAATTGGGGTTGCTTGCTCAGTAACAACTGGGGCTTTTTGCTGCACTGCAACTTGCTGGGTGTTTTTCGCATCTAATTGACTTTTTAAGTAATCAATCGCTTTTTGTTGTTCAAGGAGTTGTTGTTGAAGTTTTTCGAGTTGGGCTTGAATGTCATCATTCGCAACACTATAAAGTGGTGTCAAAGCCAATGACACCGCGAGAGAAAGTACTGCTTTGTTCATCGTAAAGTGCACCTAAAAATAAAACTGAATGATAATAGTTATCTTTTACATTGTAAATATTGTTAACTTTACTTTTTACTAAAAACGGTAAATTAGATTAAATAAGATTTAATTTCTAAGACTATTTCATTGAAAATTAAGCTGGAATGATAATCTGGTGTGCAATAAGGGAGTAATTTACGATAACTGTAAGTTACTTGTTAACAAGCAACCCCACCTGATGGGCTTACTTGTTAACGATAAGACTTGTATTATCTTGATGATAGGATTATTTATTGCTGAGCCAAACTGCTTGATATGGAGTCAGCGACAATGTTTGTGTTTGCTCAGTAATTTGCTCCCCGCTTATTAAATCTCGCCACTGCTCGGTACCTATCAAATTTAAGTCTGCAAGAGTGAGAGTTTGCGTCTCATCACTAATGTTATAAACACAAAACATGCTTTGTGAACGGTTAATACTTTGTCGCCAAAAACCAAATAACCCCTCACTTAAATGTAACGTATATTGCGTCGCATTAGGGTGAAATGCGCTTTGCGCCTTACGAATAGCCATCAAGTTTTTCATCGCTTTAAACACAGTACGATGATGGGCATTTTCATTGCCCAATTTTGCTAATAGGTCTGACTCTTGCCAGCGATGACGATTAATAGCTCTATTATGTTGGCTGTTTTCAAAGCGTTCATAGTCATTGGTTGTCCCGAGTAAGCTATGAATATAAAGCCCTGGTATGCCTTCAAGAGCGAACATAATTGCGTGAGCACATAGAAACCGTGCAATGCCCCATTTATCTGGCCCTCGATGCGTTCCTTGCAAAGCATCAAACAACGCAATATTTAACTCGTACGGCGTATTTGTACCATCTGGAGCCGTTCGCAAAGACACCTTGCCACCGTATTTTGCTGTTGTACTGACCATTTCAGCTATTTCACTTTGCTCCAATAACCCTTCGACAGGCCGCAGCCCTATGCCATCGTGTGACGCAATAAAATTAAAATAAGCCGTGCCTTGCTGCGCCGGTGGCATACTCATCATCCAGTGTTTTAATGCGGTGCTATTACCACTGAGTAATGTGTGCAATAACAAAGGTGGCAATGAAAAGTTATAAATACAATGTGCTTCGTTGGCATTACCAAAGTACGACAGATTTTCGCGGTTAGGAATGTTGGTTTCGGTGATAATAATCACATTAGGTTCAACATGCTCTATAAGGGTACGAAGTAACCTGATCACTTCATGCGTTTCAGGTAAATTAATACAGCGGGTATTGAGCTTTTTCCATAAAAAAGCCACCGCATCAAGGCGAAAAATACGCACACCATTGTCTAAATAATGGCGAATTATAGCGACAAATTCATTTAAAACATCGGGATTAGCAAAATCAAAGTCAACTTGATCGTGGCTAAACGTACACCACACATGCTGCAAACCATCTTTCGTTTCTACTGCTTGTAAAAGTGGCGATGTTCGCGGACGAACAACTTGAATTAACTCATCGGTGGGGTTTGCTGTTTTAAAATACCCCCTGCCCGGCTCTTTGCCTTGAATAAAGTTTTCAAACCACACGCTTCGACTAGAACAGTGGTTAATAACTAAATCAGCCATCAGCCTGACATCGGCTGAAATATCGCGGATATGCTGCCAGTTACCGAGCGCTTCATTCACTTGCACATAGTTCATCACCGCAAACCCTTCATCGGAGCTGTAAGGGTAAAATGGCAGAATATGCAATGCGTTAAGTTCTGGTAAGCATTGATTTTTAACAAAGCGATGTAACGTATGCAATGGCGGCTCTTCTGGTTTTGCCACTGCTTCCTCCGTGTTTGCATGGCGAATAATCGAATCACCGTACGCAATTAAAATCATATCTTGTTCGTCCCAACGGTTTTTGTGTGGCGTTGGGTCTCGAACAGGATCATCGCATTGCATGGTGTTAATCAACCTATCAGCGAGTTGTTCAAGGGTTGTATTAAGCTCAACTTCGCCGTAGATACACGTTAAATGCTGTATAACTCGTTGTTGGAGTAGCTCTAATGTCACGTGTCTTCTCCGTTAAATATAGTCTTTATTATCAAGCTCTACGGCTTCTTCTAAGCGTGCAAATACATCGGGCATCGCCGATGCAACTCGGTTCCAGCTTGGCACAAAGGGGGCTTCCATTGGATTTTCTAAGAAGTGTTGTCCCGCATTCATTATATTTTGCGCAAACATCTCAACGGCTTTTTCTTCTTGGTGAATATCAAGCGTTAGGCCATTCATTAGCGCATCGTTGTGATACGTTTCGATAAAATCAAGCGCAATGCGATAATAGGTCGCTTTTAGAGAGCGGATAGTCTCAGAGGTAAACGTTACGCCTTGCGTTGCTAGCTTTCTAAACAAAGCTTTAGTGATATCAATCGACATTTTTGACAAGCCAGCAGCTTGATTACCCAACGATAAATCTTGGTGTTTATGATCGTAATTATCTGCAATATCAACCTGACATAACCGATTATGTGAGTAGTTACGATACATTTCTGATAACACACCAATTTCAAGACCCCAATCACTTGGAATACGAATGTCGTTCAGTACATCACGGCGAAACGAGAATTCACCAGCAAGTGGGTAACGAAACGAGTCCATATATTCAAGATAGTCACTGCTACCTAAAATAGTTTTAAACGAGCGCAGCAGTGGCGTGACCAATAATCGTGACACTCGGCCGTTTATTTTCCCCTCAGCAGTGCGCGGATAAAATCCTTTACAGAACTCATAGTTAAAGCGCGGGTGTGCAACGGGGTAAATAAGTCGAGCCAGTAATGCTCTGTCGTAAGTTAAAATATCACAGTCGTGTAACGCGATAGATTCAACTTTTGCCGTTGCAAGTTTATATCCCATGCAGTACCAAACATTGCGACCTTTACCGAGTTCTCTTGGCGCGACGCCCAATTTTTGCAACTCTTTATCGAGCGCTTGTAAACGCGGACCATCGTTCCAAAGCACCTTGTGGTGTTGGTCAAGCTCAGCAAAAAATTGTAAAGCATGGCGATATTGGCTTTCATCGGCACGGTCTAAACCAATGGTGATTTGTGAAAGGTAAGGTACGTGCTTTAGTTCAGCAATGATGTTTTGCAGCGCGGGTCCTTCAAGCTCACTGTATAACGAGGGTAAAATAAGCCCCATAGGCCGTTGCTTTGAAAAGCTAATTAACTCTTTTTCTAGTTCTTCTACTGGTCGATCAGCAATATTGTGTAGCGTAGTTATGATGCCATTTTGATAAAAATCAGCCATGAGATTGCTCCTTTTTTGCTGCTAAATGCGCTTTAATAATGCTTAATGCCGAGACTTCTTGAACCCAGCCCTCAGGGGCGGGTTTATCACTGAGCTGCCACGCTTTTTGTAATATGTGTGCTTGCACTTGACTGCCCGGGTTCTTGATAAGAACGGCGGTATCTGCCGCTTTTAGCATGGCAACATCATTTTGACTGTCGCCCAAAGCAATAACGGTAAAGGGGTTGCGATATGCTTTTTTAAATTGATTTAATAACCACTTTTGCGCTAATCCCTTATTAGTCCCTTTCGTAATATGAATAAAACGACCGCCAACCAACACCTCGTAATCGAGTGACGACATAATGTCTATAAATTGCTGTCGCTGTGTATCACTGCCTGAAAAACAAATAGGATCTGAATATTGACGCTGTAAAGCCAGTTCGCTTTTATCGAGGGGTAAACCAGTAAGTTCAGCAATTTCTTGGGCTGAAAACTGACTAAATAAACGCACACAATGACTAAACTGGCTTGCATGCTGATTAAGGTCATCGTGTAATTTATCGCAGCTTTGTGTGAGAGCATACCGCCAAAACCCGTGATATTCGTCACAACCAATTGGTTTTACTGCAAAGTAGTTTTTGGGAATATACACTGCCGCCCCATTCTCAACAATAAAGGGCTGGTGATGTTCAAGGCCCGCTTGAATATCTATAACCTCAGCAAATGTTTTACTCGTATTAAAAATAACGTTAATACCCGTGTCGTTCAGCTCAGCTAAAAAAGGTTTTATAACGTCACATTCGTAACTATCGTGATCAAGCAAAGTGCCGTCTAAATCGGTAAAAATAAGTGGTTGTGAAATTTTATCTGCCAACAACTGCATTTTTGTAATATCGCGTTGGCTATCAAGTAATAATAAGGCATCAACATCATGTGCGAGCGTCGCTAAGTTTTCACGGGTGATTCGTTCAAAATGAGATATAAAGCGCCTCAGTGTTATTTCATCAAATGTGCCTTTACCTAATCCATTTTTAGCAATTAACTTGTGTTCTTGCTCTAAACGCCATGCATACACATCTTCAAACGATGGTGCTTTTAACATAATGGTGTAATCAGCCATAGCAAATACATTCTGATATTCATTCGCTAAACAGCTGTTCACACAACGCCGCCAAACGCCATCAGCATCCTCGTGTTGTTCTAAGTCATTGATAGGTGTTTGCAGCTGATATGGCTGCTGCGCAGTACTGGCAACGCACCATCCTTCAAAAAATATGATATCGACCAGCTTTTGGTTAGTTGGCCAGTGTTCTTTTGCGACAGGGTCATCAGTGAGCTTGTCGAATTGTGGTAAAGGCACATTCTTTTTGCCAGCCATTAACGCCGATAAGGTTTGTTCCATTAACTTTATATCGTGAGTACCGGGGACCCCTCTCGTTGCAAAGAGTGGGTGTACGTCTTCGGCCAACTCGGCTCGTGCTGCATGACTAAGATAAAAGTCATCAATAGACAAGGAAACACTATTAAACTCTGTATTGCTGTTGACCCACGTCACAAGAAAATCAGCAAGGGTTGTTTTACCAGAGCCCTGACAGCCATTAATCGCCACCAGCATCGGCTGCCCAGCCATTTTTGCGCTTAACACATCGTGCGCGAGGGGTATAAAGAATTGTTCACTTAAATATTGATATTTAAGTGGTAACTGATGTTTCGCTAAAAACGGGGTTATATCCACAACATTTGCCTCTTGCATAATCGCTCCTACCAGTATGACATAGAGATAAATGCAGTTAGTAGACCAGTTTTATAATTCCTTACTTTTTATGAGGTTACAAAAAAAGCGCATATTAAATGCGCTTTTTTGGTGCAAATTCACATCATTTTTTACATGCTATTGCTCAGTCTGCACTGCTTTGGGGAGCACGGCATTTAAAATAATACCGAGAATGGCACATAAGCTTACACCTTGTAGGCTAAACTCATTACCACCAATATGCATACCACCAATACCAAACACTAATATAAGTGCGATAATCGTTAGGTTGCGTGGGGCTGTCAGATCTTCTCCCGATTTAACCAAGGTATTCAAACCAACTACCGCAATAGAGCCAAACAGCAAGATCATAATACCGCCCATCACTGGCACAGGAATGGTCTGCAAACCCGCGCCCATTTTTGCTACAAAGGCCAGTACAATAGCAATAATCGCTGTCCACAGCATCACACGCGGATTAAAGTTTCGTGTCAGCATCACTGCCCCTGTCACTTCAGAGTAAGTGGTATTCGGTGGTCCACCAAAAATGGATGCCGCAGACGTTGCCAAACCATCACCTAATAAGGTGCGGTGTAACCCTGGTTTTTTAAGTAATCTTTTCCCGTTACTTGGCTAATAGCCATCATGTCGCCAATGTGTTCTATTGCAGGCGCAATAGCAACTGGCACCATAAACAAAATAGCTTGCCATTTAAACTCTGGATACGTGAATGCAGGCACAGCAAACCAATTGGCTTCGGTTACTGCATTAAACTGCACAATACCAATGTATAAAGACGCAACATAACCAGCAACAACCCCAGCCAGAATAGGAATAAGCTTAAAAACACCTTTGCCCCACACAGCAAAAATAAGTGTGACGAGCAAAGATAAACCCGACACCCAAATAGCTTGCTCGTAAGGCACTAACTGCGCACTGCCATCACCAGCCTTGCCCATGGCCATGTTTACAGCCACAGGCGCAAGTGCTAACCCTATCACCATGATGACAGGACCAACCACCACTGGCGGCAACACTTTTTCTAAGACGCTAACACCTTTAAACTTAACAACTAAGCTTAAAATTAAATAGCAGAACCCTGCTACCATCAAGCCACCCATTGTGGCTGGAATACCCCACATTTGCACTGAAGCGATAATAGGAGCAATAAACGCAAATGACGAAGCTAAAAAAATGGGAACTTGGCCTTTAGTCACAAAATGGAATAACAAAGTGCCTAAGCCTGCGGTGAATAGCGCAACATTAGGGTCAAGCCCCGTCAGTAAAGGGACAAGTACCAACGCGCCAAATGCGACAAATAGCATTTGCGCCCCCGTTAAAATAGTTTTTAACGAAAATGTTTGATGATTTTCCACGCTATTTACCTAAACTGTGCCAAAAATTTTGTCGCCGGCATCTCCTAAGCCTGGAATGATATATCCTTTTTCATTTAAGTGACTGTCTAATGAAGCCGTAAAGATTTCAACATCAGGGTGAGCTGCTAATGTTTTCTCAACACCTTCAGGTGCTGCAACGAGAACAATGACTTTAATATCTTTACAACCTGCTTTTTTAAGCATATCGATAGTGGCAATCATTGAACCACCTGTCGCAAGCATTGGATCAATTACGAGACTTAAACGCTCATCAATCTTGCCAACTAATTTTTCAAAGTACGGAACGGGTTCTAAGGTTTCTTCGTTGCGTTGCAAGCCAACAACACTCACTTTTGCAGCAGGTAATAACTGCATAACACCATCCATCATACCAAGCCCAGCACGCAAAATAGGCACAACTGTAATTTTTTTACCTTTGATATGCTCAACTTCTAAGGGAGAGCCATCCCACCCCGTGATTTGCACATTTTCTAGTGGTAAATTTTTAGTCGCTTCGTAGGTAAGCAGGGTCCCCACTTCAGACGCTAATTCACGAAAACTTTTAGTACTAATACCTTCTGCGCGCATAAGGCCAAGTTTGTGTTGAACTAACGGGTGAGTAATTACATGGATAGACATAAGTAGAACCTAAAAGAAATAAATTACGCCTATTTTAGCGCATAATAGACAACTCGACTGCAAAAAATCCCCCTTCATTGCATTAATTTCTTTAACTGGTCTAATATTAAACAGTAGGCAGGGTCTATTAAGCGCTTTGCAACAACATCGGCTACTTCCGCTTAACAATTCATTTAATAAAATTGGGCATCAGAATGGCATGAAACTATACGCAACGATTCTTTTATTATGTATTTATGCTGTGCCGGTTAATTCTGAGCCATTGCATGTAAAAATAATGACTGACTTTATTCCACAAGCAGACGGCAGTCCCGAGAATGAGGCAACTGAATTCGTGTTAGCGGCGGCCACTGAGTTGGGCAATAAAATCAGCTTACAGTTTGTACCTGGCAGCCAATTACAAGACTGGAAACAACTTAGTCAACTTCCCGATGTCTGTTTACTCAACAAGCTTAAAACACCTGAACGAGAAGCGAGTGCTATTTTTACTCGGTATCCTCTGATGGCCTTCCCCGAAAACAAACTGATTGTATTCAACAAACCAACCTTACCCAACTCGATTTCATTAACCGATGCCGTAAATTATTATGACCTCACCATTGGCGTGACGAGTCGTCGGTCTTACTCTGCTAAAATCGATGATTTTATAAAACGACACGAAGAACATTTTTTTAAAGTAGATGGGGCTGCCAATGCAATTCAGCTTGGCTACATGCTTTTTGAAAATAAAATTGACGCTATTTTTGAATATAAATCAATGTTCATTCACCGTTATCAACGCGCTCATGGTATTGATAAAATCCGTTACTTAACGATTGAACCCTCTGAGCCTGCTGCATTTGGTTATATAGCCTGTTCGCCCTCGCCGCAAGGTAAACAGGCCATTGCATTATTTGAACACGCATTGCAAACAGAGAAAATAAAGACTCTCATTAGTACAAGGCTCATGGAATTATTTCCTGCACCCGACAATACGTTGATTGTTGATGCTTTTAATGCCGCCTATAAAAATTAAGACATTAAAATTTGTTCCATTACCCAGCTGGTGTGTAAAGCGGTTACACCGGTTGAGGGATGAGGCGCGCCCAAATCAAAAAATTGAGCCATATTTTCTACATGAAATTGCTGTATATGAGTTGGGTTTTCAATAGATAGTTGGCGTATACCCTGTGTGTTGTTTAGCTCGATAGGTTTTTCGTCAAACACACTAAAACATATTTCACCCTCACTGCCATAAATAATAACGTCGTCAAAGCGGTTCGCACACGCAAAGTTCCAACTGCCAGAGCCCGTAATACCCGATTTATGATACCAGTGCGCGGTAATAGCATCAAAAGCGGAATAAAGCCCTTGTTGATTAGCACAAAAACCGTATACTTTTTCAAAATCACCTAATAAATACGCTAACAAATCAAGACCATGGCTTGCTAAGTCATCAAAGTAACCGCCACGTGCAATCTGTTTATCAGTTCGCCAGTTATATTCCATAGATAAGTCCAAAGCACTTGCTGGTTTGCTCAAATGCCAACTTACATGACGCACTTTACCAATTGCGCCACTTTCAATAAGCGATTTCACTTTATTAAAACGTGGCAACGAACGACGATAATAAGCAACAAATAAAGGCTGTTTTGCCTCTTTGAATGCTTCAACAATGGCTAAACTGTCTTCATAGCTAGGCGCTAAGGGTTTTTCAATACAACAGGGTTTGCCAGCCGCCGCCACTTCAAGTGCAAACGTTTTATGGCTGTCGGGCGGCGTAGCAATGTATACGGCATCAACCTGTGCATCGTTTATTAACTCACTGGGGGTTGCAAACACCTTGGGCACATGATGACGCTGTGCGTAGTCGCGAGCTTTGTTTAAATCTCGACGCGTCACGCCCACCAGCTCAATGCCATCGGTTTGTTGATACGCGGGACCACTTTTAACTTCGGTTACTGCGCCACACCCAATTATGGCAAAACGAATTGGCTTATTCATTACATTCCTTTTTTAGTGAGATAATAGTTAAACTGACTTTGCATATAGCGATTAATTTTTAAATGCTCAGGACTCCACCCAGCTAAAAAGCGGTAAAAATCAGCCCAAGCATATGCCCAGAGTTCATCCCAGCTAGCAATCACATCTGCCGCACTGATATTCGGTTTATAACATTTTAGAGCTAAGGCGAGCTCATCGTAATACTGGTTTAAATATGCGCTGGCATCAGCATGGAGCGCCTTATCACTTAAGCAACTACCTAAAAAGTACATAACATCAATAATACCGACACCCTTTCCAACGTATTGAAAGTCATAGCCATATACACAATTAGTGTGTGGCTTTATGGCAAAATTAGCAAGTTTCGCATCGCCATGTATGAGCGTTTGATATACACACTGCTTAAGTGCTGTATCGATATTTTCTGCTTCAACTTTTAGGCTTGAATGTGTCATTCGCGCATACTCATCTGGACGGGTCGCTAAGTGCCAATAGCTACCTTGCGGCCAAAGCCCCTCAGCAGTGCTACTTAAATTAACAGCATGAAAATGTGCTAACCATCTAAGAATCGCATCAAAATGAGCAGAGCTTGCTTGGGCTTGTTGATAACCACACGCGGTAAAATCAGCAAATAAGAGTGCTTGCTGGTTATTTTCTTGCACCGCGTTTAAGCAGGGAATAGCTGCAGCCTCAAGCGGTAACTGTCCACTAAACTGCTGATACCAATTAAATTCGACTAAATATGATTGCCGCTTTCTTGCTAATGCAAACTCACTTTGCGTGATTCGACTATGATTAATTTGCTTAGGGACTTCTATGGCTTTTATGACACATGCCTCACCGTTAAGTTTACAGCGAATAATTTCGCCACAATCACTCCATACAGAGGCTGCGTGCTCTATGTCTTTAATATCAGGAAAGTGCTTTTTAACAAATTGCCTTACGTTCATACAGTCATATTTTAACGAAAAATCTATGGGCAATGGTAGGTGATATCCCTTTCGGGCACAATATTGCATCCCTAAGCTGAACTTTTTACACTGATCACACTCATTAAAAAAATAAGCGTATTTGACCTGAAAAACTCAGAATTATAACCACGCATTTGATATGTTTTTAATCCGTATTTTTCTACCATAAGTCATCAAGCAAAAAGCGAGGGTCGGCTTATGAACACCACGGTAAAAGATTGGTACATTGTTACTGTTATGGATGGTGAGCATTTGGTTGGTGAAGTGCTGTACGGTACAGTTATAGAAGATGCGACCATCCGCTTTTATGAAGGGGACTACGTGACCACCTCTCGTATAGTAAGCAAGAACTTAAAAGAACATACGGTTGTTACGGCAAGTAACTCATATTATCAGCTCAAAGGAAGTGGCAAACGAGCTATTATCGATTTAGACGATTTCGAACTCCTACGGCACGGATTTTCGCCAGAGCAGATTCGAGCGTTAAACAGTTCATCGCCTCTTTTAGCCCATTAGCTTTGGCACCAAGCGGATATTCAGCAATTTACAATCTTCGCCCCTCTTGACACCAACCAAACGGAGCGAAGCGCCTAGCTCAAAAATTAAACGCCAGATAAAAGAAAACCAGCTCCCGCTTAATGCAGATCAGTTAAGGAAAAACCAATAAAATAAAGGGTTACAGCGATGATTTATAAAAATCTTACTGAAGCCCTTTTGCTATATGGTCTTTAGCTAATTTTGTCCCCACCTGCTTTAAGCAGCTTTAACTGAATA